>NZ_JBGNYC010000018.1:0-77209 GCF_051844275.1 Cellulosimicrobium sp. CpK407 | reverse complement strand
ACCCGTCGCGCACGCCGATCGCGCTGCGCAGCGCCTCCGCCCGGTTCCGCGGCGACGTCGGGTGGGACATCACGCAGACCGGCCGGGTCGTCGTGCTCGACGGGCACGGACGCACCTCGGTGCGCCTGCCGTCCCCGCACGTCACCGAGGTCAGTCTCGTGCGCCTCAAGGTCCCGCCCGCGTTGCCGCGCGAGCTCACGCTCGGCGTCGACGTCGACTGGTCGACCGACGGGATCATCGACCGCCTCGACGGTCCCTGGCCCCACCGGCGACGGTGCGTCGAGGTGACCTACACGAGCGGGTACGAGACCGTGCCCGACGACATCCAGACCGCCGTCCTCGACCAGGCCGAGGCCCGGTACGGCTCCGAGGTCGGCATCGCCCAGCGCGCAGCGGGCTCCGAGAGCATCCGCTACGAGGCCGACGCGGTCGGCGGCATGACGCAGCAGTGGGCCGACGCCGTCGCCCGGCACTCTGTAGCCGGGGACCGGTCGTGAGGCGCGGCAAGCGGCTACACCGCGAGACGCTCACGATGCTCGTCGTGACCACCGGGGAACCGGACGACGACGGCGTTCCGACCGAGGACGTCGTCGAGCAGGACGTCCCCGGGTGGAACGTCCAGCCCGTCGGGACGAACGAGTCGCTCGGAGATGCCGAGGTCGTCACCGGTAGGTGGCGTGCCTCTGGGCCACCTACCGAGTGGTTACAGGCCGGGGACCGCCTCCGGTGGCGCGGCACCACGTACCGCGTCGACGGCGAGCCGCAGCACTACCGCGGCGGCGCGCTCGACCACACCGAGGTCGTCCTCATCGCGTGGAAGGGGGCATGACCATGGCGAAGTCCATGAAGCCGTCGACCGAGCTGCTCGAGCGCGCGGCGTCCTCACCCGCTGTGCGCGCGGCGCTGCGCGCGAAGGCGGCGCGCGCGCTGCCCCGGGCGCAGCGCCTCGCCGCCGCGGCAGGCGCGCAGCGGTTCGGCCGCAGGCTCCGCGTCGAGGAGGGCACTCGCCCCGGGTCGAAGGCTGAGGGCGGGTTCCGCCGCCCCTACGCCCGCGTCACGGCGACCCTCAGCGATGACGACCAGGCGGCCGACGCGGGCGCGAAGATCACGCGCCGGCAGATCCTGCGGAGGGCGTCCAGTGCCTGAGGTACTGCGGTGGGCGAACGTCGAGCGCGAGGTCCGGGCGTGGCTCGTCCCGCGGCTCTCCGTCGGGTCGGCCGGCGTCGTCACCGAGACGACGACGACCGTCCCCGAGAAGTACGTGAAGGTCGAGCGCGCGGGCGGGCGCGGAGACGGCCCGCTGGACAAGCTCGTCCAGATCGAGGTCGCCGTGCACGCGCGCACCCGCGGCGACATGTGGGCGCTTGTCGGCGAGGTCGAGACCGCGTTCGCGGCGCTCGCCACCAACGGCACGCCGGGCATGTACGTCGACGAGGTCGAGGAGACCTTCGCGTTCGCCGCCGACCCGATGCCTAGCCAGGACGTGCGCCGCGCGATCGCGACGTACACGCTCACCGTCCGCCCGCGCTGACGGGCGGCACCACGGCCCGCGGGCCGACCAACCCACCACCAGATCATCCGAGCCCCGCGCCGTCCGGCCGGGGCTCTCGTCACGGGAGGAACCATGCCGGACGTCCGCGAACTCATGGACACCAACTCGCGCCTCGTGCGCAAGTGGGGTCGCAAGCTCGTCGCCCTGCAGGACTACTCGGCCCCGGTGCCGACGTCGTACTTCGACACGACCACGCGGACGCCGGTTCTGCCGGCCGACGCGAAGGTGCTCGGCTACATCACGACCGACGGTGTGGTCCTGCCGTCGAGCGTCTCGACCGAGCCGACCAACATGGACCAGGACCTCGACCCCGTCCGCACCGACATCACCGGCATCGAGAAGTCGGTCAACGTCTCGTTCGGTGAGTCGTCGAGCTCGTGGCTCCACGCGCTGCGTCACGGGAAGCCGTGCAGCGAGTGGCCCGCGACGAAGAACGCGCCGTGGGTCTTCGACGACGGCGACTTCGTCGACTTCCCGTACTACCGCCTGTGGCTCATCTCCGCGGACGGGCCGGAGGAGTCGGCGTTCTACCGCGTCGAGTACGGGTACCGGGCGAAGGTCACCGCGACCAACGACCGCACGCACGCACGCAACGCGAACGAGGCGATCGGCTTCACGTTCGGCCTGTTCAAGGACCCCGTGGTGGGCAAGGCGCTCGCCACGATGGAGAACGGCCCTGGCTTCGACGTCGAGCCGGAGGACCCAGAGGAGCCCTGACGGGTCCGCTCGGACGCATGACCGGGCGTGGTCGGGCGGTGCGGGGAGTCCCGCCCGACCACGCCCTACACGACTCCCCCGGATTCCCCAGAATGTGAGACCTCATCATGGGCAAGCCCAACCGCCGCCGTGTGCGGATGTCGCAGTTCAAGCAGCAGGTCGCCGAGCACGTCCTTCCCGAGGACCAGCTCGTGCCCGTCGACGTCGAGGTCGACGGCGAGGACCGCACCGTCTGGATCAAGGTCGGGCTCGCCCTGACAGGCGACGACGACTTCGGCGAGCAGGTCAAGGCCGCGAAGAACGCCGACGAGCTTGCGCTCGTCGTGCTCGGCGGGCACCCCGAGCACGACGCTGAGGAGCAGCTCGCGACGTGGAAGGCCGCCGGCTACAGCACCGACGACCTCGCCATGCTGTTCGGCACCGAGTCCCGCGCGGCGCAGGAGCGCCTGGGAAACTTCCGCTACGCGGGCTGAGCGAGGTCCTCGGGCCCGAGCCCGAGGCGGTCGAGGCGGCACTCCTGCAGGTGTACGCCCCGCGTGATCCGCTCGCCGAGTACCTCGACGGGCGGATCACGCTCCGCAAGCTCCGCGTCATGATCGAGCACCTACCTCCCGGCAGCGCCTTGCACCGTGCGCTCTACGGGCCGTGGGGTGACACCGAGAGGCTGCTGCACGCGATCGCGAACGACGATCGCGCGCTGCTCACTCTGACGAGCAACATCCAGGCCGCGAAGATGAAGCAGGAGCAGCAGCAGTTCACCCCGATCCCCGGGCCCGACCTCACCGAGTACCAGCGCGAGCAGCAGGAGCAGGAGCTCGACGACGCCGAGGAGCACGTCGACCTGCTCGCCGTGCTGGCGCGCGCACAGGTCGAGGGCGGCGGCGGAACCACAACCACATAGGAGGTGCCAATGGCTGCCGACGTGACGTGGATCGATGTCCTCCCAGCCATGGACACCTTCGCGAAGGAGCTCGCGACCGGCACGACGAAGGCCGCGACCGCCGCCGGCAAGTCGTCCGGGCTCGCGTGGGCGAAGGGATTCGACGGCACCGCGACGAACGGTGCCGCGAAGGCCGCGACCGACGAGCTCGAGGCCGCGTCGAAGCGCACGAAGAAGGTCGTCGACGACCAGGTCCAGGCGATCGTGAAGGCGCGCACGTCCGAGCGTGACGCCTCGGCAAAGGTGTTGCTCGCCGAACAGGCACTCGCCGATGCCCGCGAGAAGTACGGCGAGGAGTCGGCGCGCGCGCAGGCCGCTGAACTGCGTCTCACGTCTGCCCGTGAGCGGCAGAGCGCGGCGAGCGCGAAGCTCGTATCGGTCGAAGACCAGCTCAAGGCCGCGCAGAACGAGCACCGTGAGGTCACGCGCCAGCTCGAGAAGGCGACGTCGGACCTGAACAACGAGGTCGACGAGCAGCCCAGCAAGTGGGGCGCGCTCAAGTCGTCAGTGTCCCAGGCGAAGGACTCGTTCGAGGAGGCCACGGGCGGGCTCGGTGGCATGGTCACCAAGCTCGGCGTGGCGGCGGGCGGGGTCGCGCTGTTCTCCGAGGCGTGGTCGCAGGGCATGGAGCTCGACGCCGGGGTCGACAAGGTCGCGGCGTCGCTCGACCTGACCGCGACGCAGTCCGCCACGGCGGGCGAGGTCGCCGGGTCCCTGTACGCGAACGCGTACGGCGACTCGCTGACCGAGGTGTCCGGCGCGGTCGGCACCGTCATGTCGTCGATCGCGGGCATGCGCGACGCGTCCGAGGCGGACCTGGAGTCCGTGACGACGAAGGCGCTCGATTTCGCGAAGGCGTTCGACGTCGACGTGTCGGAGTCTGCGCGCAACGCGGGCATCCTCATCCAGACCGGGCTCGCGACCGACGCGGTCCACGCGTTCGACCTCATGACCGCGTCGCTGCAGCGGGTGCCCGAGGCGCTGCGCGGCGAGGTCGTCGACGCGACCCAGGAGTACTCGCAGTACTTCGCCCAGCTCGGCCTCACGGGTGAGCAGTCCATGGGCATGCTCGTCGCCGCGTCGGCGTCCGGGCAGTACGCGATCGACAAGACCGGTGACGCGCTCAAGGAACTCACGATCAGGGCGACCGACATGTCGACGTCCTCGGTCTCGGCCTACGAGGCAGCGGGCCTGTCCGCGGAGGACATGTCGGCCCGGTTCCTCGCCGGCGGCGACGTCGCGTCGGGTGCGCTGTCCGAGCTCGTCACCGGACTGCAGGGCATCGAGGACCCGACCCTGCGGGCGAACAGCGCGATCGCGCTGTTCGGCACCCCGCTCGAGGACATCGGCACCGACAAGATCCCCGCGTTCCTCGACTCGCTCGCCGGTGTCGGGACCGGGCTCGGCGACGTCACGGGCAAGGCCGAGTCCATGGGCGACACGCTCAACGGGAACGCGACGACCGGATGGGAGTCCCTCAAGCGCAGCTTCATGGGCGTCCTGACCGACGGCATCCAGCCGCTCCTCGGACCCGCCGAGACCCTGCTCGGGTGGGTCCAGGAGAACCCCGCCGCGCTGCAAGTCTTCGGCGTCGCGCTAGGCGCGCTCGCCCTCGCGTGGGGCGTCTACACGACCGCGCAGTGGGCTGCCAACAGCGCCATGCTCGCGTCTCCCCTGACATGGGTGGTCGCCGCGGTGGTCGCCGTCGGGGCCGCGATCTGGGCCCTGGTCGAGAACTGGGACTCCGTCGTCGCCTGGTTCAAGGACATCTGGGAGCCGATCGGGAACTGGTTCGGGGACCTGTGGCAAGGCATCCTCGACGCGGTCCAGCCGGTCGTCGACTGGTTCCAGAACTCCGTGCTGCCGGTGTTCTCGGCGGTGTGGGACGGGATCAAGGCCGGTGGCGAGTTCCTGTGGACCGCGCTGCAGGTCGTGTTCGTCTCGATCCTCACCGCGTGGCAGCTCCTCGCGGACGGCGTCTCGTGGGTGTGGGAGACGTTCCTCTCCCCGGTGTGGGAGGCCGTCAAGGTCGGCGCTCAGGTCATGTGGTCCTGGCTCGACGAGCACGTGTTCCTCCCGATGCGTGTCGGGTGGGAGCTCCTGGCCGCAGGGTTCGCATGGGTCAAGGACAACGTCCTCGTACCGGTGTGGAACGCGCTCCTGCAGGCAGGGGTCGACACGTGGAACTGGCTCGACCGGTGGGTCTTCGCCCCGATGCGGTTGGGGTGGGAGCTCGTCGGCAAGGGCTTCACGTGGGTCAAGGACAACGTCATCACCCCGGTCTGGAACGGCGTGCAGACGGTCCTCAAGACCGGGTGGGACTGGATCAACACCTGGGTGTTCTCCCCGATCAAGACCGGTGTCGAGGCCGTCGGGTCCGTGTTCGAGAAGACGAAGGACGTCATCTCGACGGCGTGGGACAAGGTCAAGGCCGCCGCGGCGGCCCCGGTGAACTTCATCATCGAGACCGTCTACACCAACGGCATCAAGAAGACGTGGGACTCGATCGCGGAGAAGGTCGGCCTCGACCTGCGCCTGCCCGTCGTGTCGCCGATCGCGTTCGCCACGGGCGGTGTCCTTCCCGGGTACACCCCGGGCCGGGACGTCCACTCGTTCTACTCCCCCACGGCCGGGCGGCTCGATCTGTCCGGCGGTGAGGCGATCATGCGCCCGGAGTGGACCCGGGCCGTCGGCGGCCCCGCGGCCGTCGCACGGATGAACAGCGCCGCCCGCACGGGCCAGGCGTTCGCCAACGGCGGTGTGTGGGGCAACATCACCGGCTGGGCCGGGGACGTGTGGGACTCCGCCGTCGGCGGTGCGAAGTCCGCGTGGAACTGGGCCGGGGACGCCGTCGAGTCCGTCGGGAAGTTCCTGGCCGACCCGGTCGGGGCGCTCGCGGACCTCATCACGAGGCCGATGAACGCGCTGCTCGGGCGGATCGGTGCGGGCGACCTGGGCACGATCGTGTCCCAGCTCCCGCGCAAGGCCGTGGCTGGGCTGGTGGACACGGTCAAGGGCCTGGTGGACCGCAAGAACCAGGAGTCGGCCTCGGCCGGCGCTGGGGTCTCCGGTGCGCTCGGCGTCGCGCGCATGTCGCAGATCGTGCGCGACCTGCTGCCGTGGGCGAGGGTCACGTCCGGGCTGCGGCCGGGGGCGATGACCGCGACGGGCTACCCGTCGATGCACGGGCAGGGCCGGGCGATCGACATCGCGGGCGTGGGGTCGATGGACACCGCGGGTATGACCCGGATCTTCCAGGTCCTGCGTGCGGCGTTCCCCGGGGCGTATGAGCTTATCTACTCACCGATGGGCGCGCAGCAGCTCTACAAGGGCCGCCCCTACGTGTTCCCCGAGCCGACGAAGCGCATGCACTACAACCACGTGCACTGGGCCATGGCGAACGGCGGCGTCCTGCCGCCGCTGGAGTTCGACGAGGGCGGGTGGCTTCCGCCGGGCCCGTCGGTGGTGGTGAACAACACCGGCAAGCCCGAGCCGCTCGCGCGGGTCGACGTCGCGCCGTCGTGGAACCAGAACCCGGGCGCGTCCTCGCTGCCGTCCGAGCTCGTCGTGGTGGACGTCGACGGCAAGCTCGTCGGGCGGATGCGCGTCGAGGCGGGCCAGGTCATGACGGGTCGCGTGAAGCCGATCGACGAAGGGCGGGCGAGATGGTGAGGGGCCTTCGGGTCGAGCTCGCGCGTGAGTCGCTCGGGCTCGTGGTCGACACGGCCGAGTACATGTCCGACGAGGCCGCGACGTTCCTGCGTCGCGGCCTCACCGGTGCCGGGTTCCCGGACGTGGACGCACGCTGGTTCGAGGGTGCCGGGCACGGGGCCACCTACCGTGGCTCTCGCGCCCGGCCCCGCGAGCTCAAGGTGCCCCTCATGGTCTCCGGTCCCAGCCGGGAGGCGGTCGCCGCGCGCCTGTCGGTGCTCGCGCGGATCTTCGCACCCTCGCGCCCGGGCGACGTCGCGGACATGCCCGTGCTGCGTTGGGTCGAGCCGTCGGGCGAGACGTGGTTCGTGCGCGTCGCGCGCACGGGCCGCGCGGACTGGGCGTGGTCCGTGGACACGAACGGCCTGACGTGGGTCCGCACCGAGCTCGCGCTGCGGGCCGGGGATCCGTTCATCACCCGGGTGCGCCCGTCCTCGTTCAAGGTCGAGGTCACCGCCGGCGGGCGCGGGCTGCTGCCCAAGCTCGCCCGGCTGCGCGTCTCCTCCTCCCAGGCCATGGGTGAGCGCGACGTGGAGAACCCCGGGGACGCGACCGCGTACCCGGCGTGGGAGGTCACCGGTCCGGGCCGCGACTTCGAGGCGGTCTCCGCGCTCGGGGAACGGCTGCGGTGGGAGGGCGTCCTCGCGCCCGGCGAGGTCGTCACGCTCGACACGATGACCGGCACCGTCCTCGACGACACGGGAGCCAACCGGTACGGCGAGCTCGCGCCCGCGCCCCGCTTCTGGACGGTGGAGCCGGGCACGTCGCGCGTGTCGGTCACGCTGGCCGACGCCGAGCCCGGGTCACGCATCATCTGCCGGTGGCAGCCGCGCCGCTGGCTCATGTTCTAGGAGGGGTGGCGTGTGCTCGCTGACGACCTGACCGTCGAGGTCCGCGACATCACCCTGGCCCGCCAGGGCATCATCCTGCCGCGCGACCTCGACCTGACGAGCCGCGTCGTGCACTGCGGCGTCGGCGAGTGGACCCTCACCCTGCCCGCCGAGCACCCGCTCACCCCCGTGCTGCGCACCCCCGGCGCGGGCCTGATCGTGACCGGCCCGGACGACGTCCTGTGGTCCGGGCCCGTCACGACCCCGACCCTGGACGCCGGCACCGACGACCCAGCCGGGCTCGTCACGATCACGGGCGTGACCGACGACGTGCTCGCCGCCGACGCGACCGCCTGGCCGCAGCCCGCGAACGGGAACGTCGCCACCCAGGCCGCGGGGTATGACAACCGGTCCGGGCCCGCCGAGACCGTGATGCGCGCCTACGTCGCCGCGAACATCGGCCCCACCGCCCCCGTATCGCGCCGCGGCCTGCTCGCCCAGCGCCTCACCCTGGCCCCCGACCTCGGGCGCGGGACCAACGTCGTGAAGTCCGCACGGTTCCCCGTGCTCGGCGAACTGCTCACCGAGATCGCGACCGTCGCCGGCCTCGGGTGGCGCATCGTGCAGCGCGACGACGTCCTCGTGTTCGAGGTATACGAGATCGCCGACCGCACCGCCACGGTCCGCCTCGACGTCGCCAACGGCGGCCTGGAGTCCCAGTCCGCCGCGACCTCACCGCCGGCCGTCACGCACGTCCTGGTCGCTGGGCAGGGCCAGGGCGAGGCCCGCACGCTGCTCGAACGGTCCACCCCCGAGTCCGTCGCCGCTGCAGCAGCGTGGGGCCGGCGGATCGAGCGGTTCAAGGACCAGCGTCAGACCGACGACCTGACCGAGCTGCAGCAGGCCGGGGACGAGGACCTCGCCGACGGCGGCTTCACCGCGACCAACGTCGCCGCCGTGCCCGCCGAGATCCTCGGCATGCAGTACGCCCGCGACTGGCGCGAGGGCGACCACGTCACCGTCGTCCTAGACGGCCAGGAGACGACCTCCACCGTCACCGCCGCCACCCTGCGCGCCTCGGCGGCCGGCGTCCTCGTCGGAGCCGACATCGGCGACGTCACCGGGTTCGACCCCAACGTGGCGCTGTCGGGCCGGGTCGAGGACACGGCCCGGCGCGTGTCCCAGCTCGAGCGCGTCGCCGAAGCGAAGAACGTGTTCGACGCCGCGGCGATCACGACGGGCCGGCTCGCGTGGGCTCGGCTGCCGCTCCCCGCCGCGCTCGGCACCGGTGTCGACCTGGACAGCATCACGACGCCGGGCGACTACACGCAGTCGTCCAACCCGGCCGCCGCCGGCGGGACGAACTACCCGGCCCCCTACGCGGGTCTGCTCGAAGTCGCGGCGAACGCGAACGGCTCGATCGTGTACCAGCGGTACACCGTCTACCGCGGCGGCAGCGGCCTGACCTACACCCGCTCGTGGTCTTCGAACGTCTGGGGGCCGTGGGTCAAGGCGGGCGACCAGCCGTTCGCGCAGGCGGCAGGGCGCAACGCCGTCGCCGCCTCCGGCATCACGACGATCACGTTCCCCGCGGGGCGGTTCACCGTCACCCCGGTCGTCACGGCCGTCGTGCTGAGCACCACCGGCGACCAGGTCTCGGTCGTCTTCACCTCGGCCCCGTCGGCGACCTCCTTCGAGGCACGCCTGTTCACCATCGTCGGGGCATCTCGCATCGCTGGGGCGATCGCCTGGACAGCCGTACAGATGACCCCTACCTCAGCGATCGGCTAACCAGGGGGCTGGGCCATGGACGAACTGGACGACACACCAGACGAGATCACTCCGGGCACCGTCCCGGACGAGGACCGCATCACGTGGATCGTCACGTGCCGGACACCGGGGTGCGAGAACGCAGATCAGCCGGTCCACGTGCTCGCCCCAGAGCACGAGCCGCACGTGGTCTGCGGGCCTTGCGGGAACGAGATCACCAACCTCATCCACCTCTGACGCGCACCACCAGGAGGACTCATGGCCATCACGGCGTACCCCTTCGACGACGAGGACACGACCGAGGCGCAGTACTCGGCCCTGTTCCGTGAGCTGCAGGACACCGGCGTCGTCGGCGCGTTCGGCGACGGCGCGCTGCGCGTCACCGCGGACTCGACCGGGATGAACGTCAAGATCGCGGCCGGGTCCGCGATCGTGCGGGGGCACTTCCTGTCCTCCACCGTGACCGAGACCCGGACCGTGGACCCGGCCGAGTCCCAGCCGCGCCGAGACATCGTCGTCGCCCGCCTGGACCCGTCGGACAACTCGATCACGCTCGCCGTCGTGAAGGGCACCGCGGCGACCAACCCCGCAGACCCCGCCCTCACCAAGACCGACGCCGGGATCTACGAGATGGAGCTCGCGCGCGTCACCGTCCCCGCGGGTGCGGTCACGATCGCGCCCGGGAACGTGCAGGACCTGCGCCCCTACATCGGGCACCGGGTCGGCATCTGGTCCGACGCCACCCGCCCGACGTCGGCACGCTGGGGCAAGGTCGGGCTCAACACGACGACCGGGGTCTGGGAGTACTGGACCGGTGCCGGGTGGACCCCACTCGCCCCCGTCGTCGACTGGGACACGATCCAGGGCAAGCCCGCAACGTTCCCCTCGACCTGGGGCAGCGTGTCCGGCAAGCCGACGTCGTTCCCCTCGACCTGGGGCACCGTGTCCGGCAAGCCGACGTCGTTCCCCCCGTCTGCGCACACGCACACCGCGGCGAGCATCCCGACGACCGGATCGAACGTGCAGGCCGACATCGACTACATCGCCGGCCGCGCGACATCGGCGATCGCCACCGCCGTCGCCGCGAACAACAACGCGAACGGTCGTGCGCTGTCCTTCGCCGGAGACGCGAACGCCGTCCGCTACTGCGCGGGCCCGACCGCCAGCCAGTACAACCACCAGACCGGATCCAACCGGTTCGCCGTGTGGATGGACGACACGCTGCAGTTCGGGCGCGCGACATCGTCGCGCCGCTACAAGGACCACATCAACACCTGGGGCATCGACACCGCGGCGGTGCTCTCGATCGAGCCCAAGACGTTCCACCGCAAGGTCGACGACGACGGCGTCATGGACTACGGCGCGATCGCCGAGGACCTCCACGACGCCGGGCTGACCGAGCTCGTCTACTACGACGAGGAGGGCCGACCCGACGCGATCCGCGACCACCTCGTCCCCTGGGCGCTGCTCGCCGTCGTCCGCTCCCAGCATGAGCAGATCGCCGCGCTCGCCGCGCGGCTCGACGACGTCGAGGAGGTCCGGGCATGAGCGCGGCGCTCGCCCTGTGGGGCAAGGTCCAGGAGCCGAAGGTCGTCACGTGCCTGCACTGGGTCGCCTACCTCGTCGCGCTCGGCGTCGGGCTGTCCGCGCTCGTCGATCCGCCGTCCTCTGTCGCGGGCGAGCTCGGCCCGGTGCTCACCACCATCTGGGCCGCGTTCTTCATCCTCGGCGGCGCGCTCGGCGTCGTCGCTACCCTGCCCGGCATCTGGTGGCTCGAACGCGCCGCGGTCATCGCCTGCATCACCGGCCTCGCGGTCTGGGTCATGGTCACCGTCGTCCTCGAGCTCACGATCCCCGACGGCAACCGGTGGCCCCAGGCCGGCGCGCTGCTGATGCTCGCGGCTCTGCTCGCCGTGCGCTGGTTCCGCATCCGGAGGTACGCCTACGACCCCGAACCACCCGTCTCCCGCAGGCACGACGACGACTGAGAGGCGGGGCCTTGATCGACCTCACCACCGCCCAGGCCTGGGCCGCGCTCATCGTCGCGGTCGGCGGCGGAGCCCTCGTCCCCACGATCGCCAAGGGCCTCACGGCGTGGCTGTCCGGCGCAGCCGCGCGCGAGCGAGGCCGCAACGCCGGGCTCGTGCGCCAGCGCGACGACGCCTACGCCCGGCTGCGCACCACCGAGACCGAGCGCGACGACGCCTACCGCAAAGCACGCCGCTACGCCGAGAACGCCTCCGAGCTGCGCGGCTGGCTCCTCGAGCTCGGCATCACGCGCGATCAGCTCGACGCACGAGCGCCCTGGCCGCGCGACTAATCACTCCCCCACCCCACGGCCCCGGCCGCCCGACGGCGACCGGGGCCTCGTCACGCTCAGGAGGCACCGTGGCCACATCACAGAACGGTTGGCCGGCGTTCAGCTCGGGTACGCACCCCGACCTCGTCGCGATCCCGCACGTCGCGGGGCGAGTGCGGCGCGGGGACGTCGCGACGATCTTCATCTACCTCAACGACCGGTTCGACCGTGAGGTCGAGGACCTCGACGAGGCCGCCGGCCAGCCGCAGGACGACTGGGGCTGGGCGTCGCGCCCGATCATCGGCAACCCCACCGACCTGTCCAACCACGCGTCCGGCACCGCGGAGGACCTGAACGCGACCCGGCACCCCCTCGGCAAGGTCGGCACCTTCACCAGGCCCCAGGTCGTCGCGCTGCGCGCGATCCTCGACGCGCTCGGCGGCGTCGTGCGCTGGGGCGGGGACTACCCGGGCCGCAAGGACGAGATGCACTTCGAGATCAACGCCAGCCCCGCGCGCGTCGCGCAGGTCGCCGCCGCGATCCGCGCCGGGCAGCTCGTGTCCAACCCGTCCGGCGGCACGCCCACCATCACGATCCCCACCGTCCCGGGCGCGCCCGCGCCCATCACCCCCCGACTGGAGGACGACATGTCCGTGCTCGCCCGTACCGCCGCCGACGCGACCGTCTGGCTCGGCGACGGCATCACCCGCCGCAAGATCACGTCCCTCGTCGAGCTCGAGCGGCTGCAGTTCCTCGCCGGCCGTGGCCTGCTCTCGATCGCCGACGGCGGGCGGGTGCAGACCGTGCCCGACGTCGCGCTCCTCGGCGTCGACGTCGAGTCCGTCGCCGGGCGCGTGTGGGCGCACCCGCTCACGCACACCCTGTCCGGCCGGGCAACCCCCGCCGCCGACTTCCTGCGGTACGAGCCGGCCGAGCACAAGGCGACCCGCACCGTCCTCGCGACGGCCGTCGCGGAGGCCGTCGCGCGCATCCCCGGCGTCGACCCCAACGTCGTGCGCGACCTCGTCGCCGAGGGCATCACCAACGGGCTCGAGGCGATCGAGACCACGACCACCGTCACCGTCAAGAAGGGCTGAACCACCGTGACCACGTCCACCCAGCAGGCCCACCCGGTCCGCGCCTCGTGGCGCACCGCGGCCCAGACCGTCATCTCCGTCGTGCTCGTGCTCGGGCTCGTCGCCCCGCTCGTCGCGGCGATCCTGCACGACGAGCTCGGCGCGTACCTGCCCGACCGATGGCTCGCGTGGGTCGTCGCCGCGGGCGCGGTCCTCGCCGCCGTCTCCGCGGCCCTCGCGCGCATCATGGCGATCCCCGCCGTCGACGCCTGGCTGCGCCACCTCGGCCTGTCCTCGACGCCGAAGGTGGTCGAGTCGGACGACGACGGCGTGCACAACATCACGACCCTGTCCGCGGCCCCCCGCCGCAAGGGCGACCACGTCACGACCGACTCGGGCAGCGTGTCAGGCGTCATCTTCTACGCCGAGCAGCGCGAGGACGGCTGGCACTACGGCGTCCGCCTCGACGGCTCCGACCGAGTGGTCATGTTCCGCGAGGCCGACCTCGCCTGACGTCTCCGCACTCGACCGTGCCCCCGCTCCTCCCCCGTGGAGGGGCGGGGGCGCTTTTCGTCGTTCTCAGAAGGTGATGCCGTCGATCTGCGAGCGTAGCTCGCGCTCCCGCCGCTCTGTGGAGGCGCGCCATCGCTTGAGCTCGACCAGGTCGCGTTCCAGCCCGACGACCGCGGCACCGAGCGTGCCAAGGATCTCGTCGACGTCGCGGCGGCCATCGGCCGCCTGGTTCTCAAGCGTCTCGATGAACAGCGTGCTCACGGGCAACGATTCGAGGTCGTCGCCGAGGAGAGCACGAAGATCTTGGAACGGGTTCTCGTTGGACATGGCCCGACGGTACGCCCGTGCCACATGTGGCGGAAGGGTGAAGTCCCGTCAGGCCCGCTGGTCATTTCGCTCCGTTCAGCCGCCCTGTCCGTCGATGCCCGGGACCGATCCGTCGTCGGCGCGCGCAGGGAAGGCCGGGATCGCCTCGTACATCTCGCCGGTCTCGTCCCGGAACCGCGGCAGCGGCCCGTCGGAGAACGGTTGAAGGCCCACTCTCTTCAAGTGCGCCGCGTACCCGGACTTGCGGATCGCGTCGGTTACGGCGAGCGCGACGGCGTAGTCGTACCGGTGTGGGCCAGGGATGCCTTGGAGGACGACGTTCCCCGTGTCGTCGATGTCGATCATGGTCGTCTCGAGAGCTGTCCGGTCGACGACCTCGACCTCTACCTCGAAGGCGGCTCGGACCCAGCGGTGGAAGACCGGTTGCGGCTCGTTCGGTTCGTCAGTCATGGCAGTGCATCCTTCCGGCTTCCACCGACACGAGTCGAGGCCCACTGGTCACCGCGTCGAGCGACCCGAGGCCCCTCCGCCCACGCTTACCCCACGGAAACGACCGGCGACCGCGAGTCGCGGAATCACTGCCGTACATCCCGAATAGACGCACGTCCATAGCCCCAGGAGAATCGTCCATCGCTGTCTATTTATTCTGCACCTGCGTCTATATATTCCGAACTTGGGAATCCGTAGGTTGCAGGTTCGAGTCCTGCTCGGGGCACCACACGTGACCGGTGCGAACACGCCCCGGTACAGCCCCCGTTCGTTCTCGCGCCGCAGGCCTCCGTACGCGTCGTCGTCCCCGGAGCGCCCATTCTGAGTCGTCCTCCGAGAACGCGGCGCCCGCTCCCGGGCCGATCTCTCGACCGTAGGCCCCGGAGCGGTGGTGGCGAGAGGTGGCGAGGACCTGGACCCCCCTCCTACGGTGGACGGGCGGCCGAGGTGCCGCAGGGGGCACCGGTCGGTGAAGAAGCCCGCGGCCGGTGCACCTCTTCGACGGGCCACCGCCCGCCGGAGTGTTCGAAGGCGTCCCTGCTCCTCCACGTCGAGGGGCGGGGGCGCTCGTCCGGGACGCGGTCCGGGCCGACGTCGCGGCAGGGTCACCCGTCCGGTTCGACGACGTAGCCCGCGCGCTCGACGGCGGCGAGGAACGCCGCGAGGTCGGGCGCCTCCCGCAGGAGCGACCCGAGCGTGCCCTCGTGCAGCGTGGCGGTGAACGTCGCCGTCGCGAAGGGGTGCGTGACCGGCGCGGTTCCGGGCAGCGGGGGCGGCACGGAGGCGCTCACGAGCACGCCCGGCTCGCCGCGCACGACGAGCACGACCCGCCCGTCCCGCAGGACGCGGTACCGCGGCACCGTCCCGTCCGTCCTCGCGTCGCCCACGGGTCCACGGTAGGGCCCGGCCGCCCGCGCTCAGCCGAACGACGGCGCCGTCGCGTGGTCGATCTCGACCAGGTAGGCGTGCCGCTCCTCCCCGCGCGGGTAGGGGTTGCCGGTGTAGAGGACGGAGAGCCTGTCGACGACCGCCCAGCCCACGTCGCCGTCGAGCACCTCGACGACGCGTCCGCGCAGGGTCGCCATGACGTAGGGGTTCCCGGTCTCCGTCACGGACACCGCGACGCGCGGGTCGCGCGCGAGGTTGCGCGCCTTGCGCGAGCCGGGCCCGGTGAGGAACGCGAGCCGGTCCCCCTCCCAGCCGACCCAGAGCGGCACGACGTGCGGGCCGCCGTCGGGCAGGACGGTCGCGAGGTGCGCGACGTGCGGTCCGGCGACGAGCGTGCGGGCGACCTCGGGGACATGGGCAGGCCCGGGGACGAAGCCGGCGTTCACACGATCGCCCCGCACGAGAGGTCGACGACGACCCCCGTCGTCGCGCCCGCGGCGTCGGACGCGAGGTACACGGCCGTGCCGGCGACCTCGGAGAGGCGGGGCAGGCGGCCGAGCAGCGTGTCCTGCACGAGCACGGGCAGGTCGTCGTCCGACGCGCCGACGGTCTCGGGCGTGAAGTTGGGCCGCAGCCCGACGACGCGCACGCCGTGGCGGCCGACCTCGCCGGCGAGGCTGCGCACGAGCGTCTCGATCGACGCGCACGCGAGGCTGAACCCGCCCATCTCGTGCCGCGACTCGCGCGCCGCCGTCGACGACAGCATGACGATCGCCCCGGACCCCTGGGGGATCATGTGCCGCGCCGCGGCGGTCGCGGTGAGGAAGTGGGTCGTCGTCGCGGACACGACCGGCGCCACGAAGTCCTCGAGGGACATGTCGACGAGCGGGACGTCCTGCAGCGCGTCGTACGCGACGGCGTTGAACGACACGTCGAGGCTCCCCGCCTGCTCGACCACCGCGGCCGCGTGCGCGTCGACCGACTCCTTGTCCGTCGCGTCGACGACGGCGGGGTGCGCCTGCCCGCCGGCGGCGCGGACCTCGTCCGCGAGCGCGTCGAGCGTGGCGGCCGTGCGTCCCGCGAGGAAGACGCGCGCGCCCGCGGCGGCGAACGCGCGGCTCACCGCCGACCCCATCGACCCCGCGGCGCCGTAGACCACGGCGTTCTTCCCGGCGAGCTGCATCTCTCGGTCCTTTCCCCGGTGGTGGCGCGTTCGTCCACGGACGGTGGGCGCGGCGAACTCTCGCACACGGACGACGGCGCGCGCGGGCGGAACTCATCGGCCCCCCGGACGTTGGGTCTGGCATGGGGAGTTCTCACCCTCCCGATCCCCGGAAAGGGTAAAGATCAGGCCACCCGTCGTAGATATACTCGGCCGACCGGCGCAGGCCGGTTCCGCCCGGTTCGCCCGGGTCGAGGGGGAGGTCGCGAGGGCCGCCCCACCCGCCACCGACGGCGTCCGACGGCACGCACGAGCGAAGGACAGACATGACCGAGGCAGCACCGCTCCAGCCCCCCGCCCCGACGGAGACGCTCACGCTCAGCGCCCCGGAGCCCGTCAAGCCGGTCGCCGCCACGCAGGCGCCGTCGCTCGCGCCGCGCGTCGACGAGGCCGCGATCCCGGGCCTCGAGTCGAAGGTCTCCACCTACCTCGACCAGCTCCTCGCGACGGACACGCGCTCGCCCGACTTCGCGGCGAAGGCCGACGACATCCGCAAGATGGGCGACAAGGACATCCGTGCCGCGGCCGACGTGTCCAACCGCATGCTCGAGATGCCGGTCAAGGAGCTGCGCGAGGGCGGCGTCTCCGACAGCTCCAAGGTGAGCAAGTCGCTGCTCGAGCTGCGCCGCACGGTCGAGGACCTCGACCCGAGCGAGGCGAGCATGGGCAAGAAGTTCCTGGGCCTCATCCCGTTCGGCGGGAAGCTCCAGGACTACTTCCGCCGCTACGAGAGCTCGCAGAAGCAGCTCAACGCGATCGTCCAGTCGCTCTACAACGGCCAGGACGAGCTCCGCAAGGACAACGCCGCGCTCAACCTCGAGAAGCAGAACCTCTGGGACTCGATGGCGCGCCTCAACCAGTACATCTTCATCGCCGAGCGCCTCGACACCGAGCTCTCGACGAAGATCGCCGAGCTGGAGGCGAGCGACCCCGAGCGCGCCCAGGCCCTGCGCGAGGACGTGCTGTTCTACGTCCGCCAGAAGCACCAGGACCTGCTGACCCAGCTCGCGGTGTCCATCCAGGGCTACCTCGCGATGGACATCATCATGAAGAACAACGTCGAGCTCATCAAGGGCGTCGACCGCGCGACGACCACGACGATCTCCGCCCTGCGCACGGCCGTCATCGTGGCGCAGGCGCTCGCGAACCAGAAGCTCGTGCTGGACCAGATCACCGCGCTCAACACGACGACGTCGAACATGATCGCCTCGACCTCGAAGATGCTGGCCGACCAGTCGGCGAGCATCCAGCAGCAGGCCGCGAGCGCGACGGTCGGCCTCCCCCAGCTCCAGCAGGCGTTCGCCAACATCTACGCGACGCTCGACTCGATCTCGACGTTCAAGACGCAGGCGCTCGACTCGATGGCGCAGACCATCGGCGTGCTGGAGACCGAGACGACGAAGGCGAACGAGTACCTCGACCGCGCGCGCCGCTCGGACCAGTCCCAGGTCGGCAACGGCTCGCTCGACATCGGGCGCCTGTGACCCCTGGCGACGCCCGCCCTCCGTCCTCCCGCGGCCTGACCGCCGCTCCCCGCACGACAGATCGGACCCCGAGCTAGATGGGCTGGTTCTCCGACGTGATCGGCCGCCTCGGCGGCCGGTCCCCCGCGCCCGAGCCCGCGCTCGAGCTGCCCGCCCCGCCGACGTCGACCGAGATCCTCGCCTCGGTCGAGCGCGTGGAGCAGCAGATCGAGGGGCGGGTGCCGCCCGCCGTCACGGCGCGCGTGCACCGCATCACCGGGACGGTCGAGGAGATGGTGCCGCGCCTCGACCGCCTCGGCGGCGGGTCGCAGCAGGCGCACACCGTCGTCGCGACGGCCACGAGCTACCTGCCCGAGGCCGTCGGCGCGTACCTGCGCCTGCCACGCGACTTCGCCGACCGGCGGGTCGTCGCCCAGGGCAAGACGTCCCTCATGCTGCTGTGCGACCAGCTCGACCTGCTCGGCGTGACGCTCGACAAGATCTCCGACGCGGTCTCGCGCGCCGACGCGGCGGCGCTCGTCGCGCACGGCGCGTTCCTCGCGGAGAAGTTCCGCGACTCGTCGATCGCGCTCGACCCCGGGGCCGGCCAGGGCACGCCCCAGCCGCCGAGCGGCCCGGCGTCGGAGCCCGGACGACTGGAGGCACCATGACCGGCCCGGTGACCCCGAGCCTCGCGGCGGCTCTCGACGCGCTGGACGCCGCGGCGCGCGCCGCGGGCGTGGACGAGGAGGCCGCGCGCGACGAGGGCGCCCGCCTCGCGGCGGCCGTCGCCGAGTCCTCCCCCGGTGCCCCCGCCGCGTGGCTCGCGGCGCTCGGGCACGACCCCGCCGCGACGGGCGCGTTCTTCACGGCCGCGTCGAGCGCGCGGCGCTGGCGCACGTCGCCGACGGACGTCCTCGCCGCGCTCGGGGCGGCCCGCTCGAAGCACGCCGCCGCGTACGGGCAGGCGCTCGCCGACGTCGCACGCGCCGCCGCGCACCTCGGCTCCCCGGGCCCCCACGTGGCCGGGGCTGCCGCGGCCACCGCCGCGGTGCAGCAGTCGGGCGGAGCCCCGGCGCCGGCCTCGGTCGTCACCCCGGCCGCCGGTCGCACGCCGTCGGGCCCGACGCCGCTGCCCGCCGCGGGCGTGCCGCTCGCCACGCGCCCGTCGACCGGCGGGGCGGACCCGTTCGACCTCGGCGACCTGCTCGCCGCGCAGGGCTCGCTCGACGCCCTGCGGCGCCCGGCGCCCGAGGTCCCCTCGGTCGAGTCCATCCTCGACGCGCTCGGCGCGCGCCCGGCCGCAGCACCGTCCGGTGCCACGCCCGCCGCGCCGTCGGGCACGACGCCGGTCGGCGCGCCCACGGGCGGCGCCGACGCCACGGCCACCCGGTCCGAGGCGGCGACGACGGCCGAGGCCGCGGCCGAGGAGGAGCCTCCCCGCTCGATCGAGGAGCTGCTGGCCGAGCTCGACGCGCTCACCGGGCTCGCCCGCGTGAAGGACGAGATCCACCGCCAGACCGAGCTGCTGCGCGTCGAGAAGCTGCGCACCGAGGCTGGCCTGACCCGCCCGACGCTCACGCGCCACCTCGTGTTCCTCGGCAACCCCGGCACGGGCAAGACGACGGTCGCGCGCCTCGTCGCGGGCATCTACCGCGCCCTGGGGCTGCTCGAGAAGGGCCACCTCGTCGAGGTCGACCGCTCCGAGCTCGTCGCCGGGTACCTCGGCCAGACCGCGGTGAAGACCTCCGAGGTCGTCGCCACCGCGCTCGGCGGCGTGCTGTTCGTCGACGAGGCGTACGGCCTCGCGGAGGACCAGTACGGCGCCGAGGCGATCAACACGCTCGTCAAGGACATGGAGGACCACCGCGACGAGCTCGTCGTCATCGTGGCGGGCTACCCGGGCCCGATGGCGGACTTTCTCGCCACGAACCCCGGCCTCGAGTCGCGGTTCTCCACGACCATCACGTTCGAGGACTACGCCGACGCCGAGCTGCGCGACATCTTCGCGGGCATGGCGGCGAAGTCGGACTTCGAGCCGACGCCCGAGGCGCTCGACGTGTTCGCGCGCCTCGCCGCGGCCCAGCCGCGCACCGAGGGCTTCGGCAACGCGCGCTGGGCGCGCAACGTGCTCGACGGCGCGATCGCGCGCCACGCGTGGCGCCTCAAGGACACCGACGCGCCGACGATCGACGAGCTCCGCCTCCTG
The DNA here is from genome assembly GCF_051844275.1 of Cellulosimicrobium sp. CpK407. Lineage (NCBI taxonomy): Bacteria > Bacillati > Actinomycetota > Actinomycetes > Micrococcales > Promicromonosporaceae > Cellulosimicrobium > Cellulosimicrobium sp. CpK407. The sequence goes on along the minus strand of NZ_JBGNYC010000018.1, from coordinate 57,203 downwards.
CTGCCGGTCGACGTCGTCGACGGCGAGGGCGCCCCCGCGCTCCTCGCCACGCTCGACCCGCCTGAGCCCGACGGCGCCCCGGACGACGCCCCGACCGCGGCCGCGCCCACCGACGACGCGCCGTCCCCCGACGTCGCGTCCCACGACGTCGCGTCCCACGACGCGTCCGAGACCGCCCCCTCCACCGCCGAGGAGAACGCATGACGACCACCCCGGTCCGCCCTGCGGGCCAGCAGATCGTCCCCGCGGGCGGCCCGGCGCCGGGCGCGCCCGGCCCGGCCGGCGCCCCGAGCGGAGCACCGAGCGCCGGCGTGTCCCGCGCCCGGGGCGCGCTGCGCCGCACGCCCGGCAAGCTGCGGCTCGTCATGGCGCTGTGCGTGCTCGCCGCCGTCGCGCTCGGTGCGCTCGGCTTCCAGGCGGGGAGCGTCCAGTCCCGGGCGCTCGAGGCCGCCGGCGAGGACACCGCGCAGCTCGTCGGCGTCCAAGAGGTCCGCAACGCGCTCGTCGCGGCCGACGCGACGGCGACCGGCGCGTTCCTCGTCGGGGGCCTCGAGCCCGCCGACCAGCGCGCCCGGTACGACGACCTCGTCGACCAGGCCGCGACCGGCCTCGCCACGCTCTCCGGGAGCAACGAGGGCGACGCGGAGCTGCTCGGCCAGGTCGCGGCCGACCTCACGGTCTACACCGGCCTCGTCGAGCAGGCGCGCGCGAACAACCGGCAGGGCTTCCCCGTCGGCTCGGCGTACCTCGACCAGGCGTCGACGATCCTGCGCGAGCAGATGCTCCCGGCGCTCGACGAGGTCGTGCTCGACGACGCGGACCGCGTCGCCGCCGACTTCTCGGGCGTCCGCAACGCGCTGTGGGTGCTCGCGGGCGGGCTCGTCGCGCTCGCGGTGCTCGTCGTGAGCCAGGTGTGGCTCGCGCGCCGCACGCACCGCGTGCTCAACGTCGGCCTCGCGGTCGCCACCGCCGTCGTGCTCGTGGTCGGCATCGTGTCGACGGTCCTGCTGGCCCAGGCGAGCTCGCGCGCGCAGGACGTGCGCACGGGGCCGTACGCCGCGACGCTCGCCGCGTCCCAGGCGTACTCGCTCGCCAACGACGCGAAGTCGATGGAGGCGTTCACGCTCATCAAGCGCGGGTCCGGGCAGGCGTACGAGGAGGCGTTCGTCACGGCGACCGACGACGCCACCGCGCGGCTCGACACCGCGGCGTCCGAGGGGATCCTCGACGGGACGACGGCCCAGGCGCTCGACGCGTGGGTGACCCGGCACGCGGACATCCGCGCGCTCGACGACGCGGGACAGTGGGACGACGCCGTCGCGCTCGCCACCGCGACGGACCCCGAGAGCCCCAACGCCGCCTTCGACGCGTTCTCCACGTCCGCGCGCGACGACATCGAGACCAACGCGGCCGCGACGAGCCAGCGGCTCGACGGGGCGGCGACGACCGCGACCGTCGCGGGCTGGCTCCTGCTCGCTGCCGGCCTGGTCGCCGCCCTGCTTGCGTGGCGCGGCGTGACCGCACGACTGGAGGAGTACCGGTGATCACGACGCTCGCCACCCCCGACCGGTCCGCCCGGAGCCGGCGCGCCGCACGGCGCCGCCGCACCGGCGTCGTCGGTGCCGCGCTCGCCGCGGCGCTCGCGCTGACCGCGTGCTCGGGCCCGTCCGGCGCGGACGACCTCCGCCTCACGGCGGCACCCCAGGACGAGGCCACCGAGGAGGCCCCCGCCGCCCCCGCGGCTCCCGCCGAGTGCGCGGACCCGCTCGCGTCCTACGCGCCCGAGGGTGCGCTGCCCGGTCCGGACGCGCTGCCCGGCGGGAGCACGATGGCCGCGATCCGCGACCGGGGGTCGCTTGTCGTGGGCGTCTCCGCCGACACGCTGCTCATGGGCGCACGCAACCCGCTGTCGGGCCAGATCGAGGGCTTCGACATCGACGTGCTCCACGAGATCTCGCGCGCGATCTTCGGCGACCCCGACCGCCTCCAGTTCCGCGTCATCACCTCCGGCCAGCGCCTGGAGGTGCTCGAGAACGGGGAGGTCGACCTCGTCGCCCGCGCGTTCACCATCACCTGCGAGCGGTGGGAGTCCATCGCGTTCTCGGCCGAGTACTACCACGCGGGCCAGAAGGTGCTCGTCACGCGGGACTCGACGGCCGGCGGGATCGCGGACCTCGAGGGCCAGCGCGTGTGCGCCCCGGAGGGCACGACGACGCTCACGCGCCTCGAGCAGTTCTCGGGCATCGAGCCCGTCCCGGCCACGACCCACACCCAGTGCCTCGTGCTGTTCCAGCAGGGCAAGGTCGACGCGATCACGGGCGACGACACGATCCTCGCGGGCTTCGCGGCCCAGGACCCGTACGCGAAGGTCGTCGGCGAGGCGATCAGCGACGAGCCCTACGGCATCGGCGTCCCGGCGCAGAACGTGGACATGGTCCGGTTCGTCAACGGCGTGCTGGAGCAGATGAAGTCGGACGGGCGCTGGGCCGCGATCTACGGCGAGTGGCTCGGGGGCCTCGGCCCCGCCCCGGCCCCGCCGACCGCGGTGTACGGCCGCACGCCGTGACCCGCACGACCGCACCCGAGGCGCCGGGACGGCTCGGCGAGGCGATCCCCGCCGCCGACCTCCTGGCGTACCTCGCCGCGCTCGAGACGTGGCTCGACGAGCGTCGCACCGAGCTCGACCGGCTCGACGCCGCCGCGCAGGCCGCCGCGACGCCCGACGTCTACACCGCCGACCTCGTGCTCGCGCTGTCGCTCTGGCAGGCGATCCGCACGCGCGCGGACGAGATCCGGCCCGTGTGGGACTCGGGCCGGGCCGACGCCGTCGCGCGCGAGAAGATCTCCCAGCTCGTCTGGGGGCGCCTCGACTCCGGCTCGGGCGCCGCGCTCGTCTCGCTCGTCGAGGCGGTGAAGCTGTGCGACGCGCTCGTCGTCCAGCTCCGCACCCGCCTGTCGTTCGACCCGCACACGGCCGACCAGGTCGCGCGGCTGCGCGGCGTGCGCGCCGAGCTCGTGCGCTGCGAGGACCTGGCGGGCTCCGACGCGGACGCGCGGGGACGCGTCGAGACCCTGCGCGGGCGTCTCGACCACCTCGTCGCCCAGGCCGCGCGCGGGGCCGACGTCGCGGGCCCGCTCGCGGAGCTCGAGACCGAGGTGGCGCGCGCCGAGCGCGACCTCATCGTCGCGTCGGCGCAGCGCCGCGAGCTGCGCCGCGACCGTGCCCGCACCGAGGAGCAGCGCGACGCGCTGGAGGCGCGCGAGCCCGCGCTGCGCGAGCTCGTCGCGCGGTGCCGTCGCGAGATCGCGCACCCGCCGCGGCTCGCCGTCCCCGACGTCTCGCGGCTCGGCCCGGTCCCCGACTCCCGCTTCGAGCTCGACGCCTACACGGCGCGACTGGCGACCGTCGCGCGCGCCGTCGAGACCGTCGAGGACGCCTACACGCGCCCGCTGCGCGAGCGCGCCGAGCTGCGCTACAGCCTGGAGCGGCTCGCCGAGAAGGCCGAGGCCAACGGGCGGTCCGCGTCACCCACGGTGCGCTCCGGCCACGCCGAGGCGCGCGCGGCCGTCGAGGCCGTGCCGTGCGACGTGACGCTCGCCCGCTTCCTCGTCGAGCAGTACCAGTTCCTCACCCGCGACCTGCCCACCCCGGAAGGAGCGTCGTCGTGACCACCACCGCGACCGTCCCGTGCTCGGAGCCCGGCTGCCCGGGCACCATCGAGGACGGCTACTGCAACGTCTGCGGCGCACCCGCCGGCGGATCCGGCGGCACGCCGACGGGGGCCGCGACCGGGACCTCCGGCGCGCCGGCACCGGGCACGGCCGCCGCCGCGTCGCCGTCCGCGATGCTCGGCACCGGGTTCGTCCAGGGCCGTCCCGGGACCGGGCCGTCCGCGGGCGCGGACCCCGACGCCGAGCGCTCGACGCGCACGGGCCGCACGAGCTCGAGCCGCCTCGCGACGGCCGCGCTCGGCTCGGCGCGCACCGCCGCGACCGGATCGAAGGCCACGCGCCGCGTCGGGACGTCGTCGACGCGCCTGCGCGGTCGCGGCCTCGGCGCGGGACTGACGACCGTCCCGTCCGTCCCCGCGCGCGACCCGCTGCAGTCCGTGATGGCGGTGCCCGAGGTCGCGGAGCGCAAGCGCTACTGCCCCGCGTGCGGCGAGAAGGTCGGCCGCGGCCGCGACGGGCAGCCCGGTCGGACGTCCGGCTTCTGCCCCCACTGCGGCAACCGCTTCGACTTCACGCCCCAGCTCTCCCCGGGCGACCTGGTCGGCGGGCAGTACGAGGTCGTGGGCTGCCTCGCGCACGGCGGCCTCGGCTGGATCTACCTGGCCCGCGACCAGAACGTGTCGGGCCGGTGGGTCGTGCTCAAGGGCCTGCTCAACTCGGGCGACCCGGACGCCTACGCGGCCGCGATCTCCGAGCGGCAGTTCCTCGCGGAGGTGGAGCACCCGCTCATCGTCGAGATCTACAACTTCGCCATGCACGACGGCGCGGGCTACACCGTCATGGAGTACGTGGGCGGCGAGTCGCTCAAGGAGATCCTCCAGGACCGCCGGGACGCCAACAACGGCGTGATCGACCCGATGCCGGTCGACCAGGCGCTCGCCTACGTGCTCGCGATCCTTCCCGCGTTCGCCTACCTGCACGACCACAACCTGCTGTTCTGCGACTTCAAGCCGGAGAACGTCATCCAGCAGGGCGACGGCGTCAAGCTCATCGACCTCGGCGGCGTGCGGCGCGCCGACGACATGACGTCAGCGATCTTCGGGACGGTCGGGTACCAGGCGCCCGAGGTCGCCGAGGTCGGCCCGTCGATCGCCTCCGACATCTACACGATCGGCCGCACGCTCGCGACGCTCGTCCTCGACTTCCGGGGCAACACGACGACGTACGTCGCGTCGCTCCCGCCGGTCGCCGACACGCCCGTGTTCCAGCAGTACGACTCGTTCTACCGCCTGCTCGCCAAGGCGTGCGCGCTCGACCCCGCGGACCGCTTCGCGACCGCCGACGAGATGCGCACCCAGCTCCTCGGGGTGCTGCGCGAGGTCGTGGCCGCCGACGCCGGCCCGGGCAACCCGGCGCTGCACTCGGCGGCGTCGGTGCTCTTCGAGGCGCCGGTCGCCGACGTGGCGGCCCGGCCGCTCGCCTGGGACGAGCTCCCCACGCTGCGCCGCGACGACCACGACCCGATGGCGAGCTGGCTCGCCGGGGTCAACGTCGTCGACCCGGACGCGCGGCTCGCCGCGCTCGCGGACGCGCCCGAGGACACCGTCGAGGTGCACCTCGCGCGCGCCCGCGCGGCCATCGAGGCGGGCCGCTTCGACGTGCTGCGCGGCACCATCGGCACGATCCTCGCCGACGACCCGTGGGAGTGGCGCGCGGCGTGGCTCGGGGGCCTCGGCGAGCTCGCGCAGGGCGACCCGGTCGCCGCGCGCGCGTCGTTCAACGCGGTCTACGGCCAGGTGCCCGGCGAGCTCGCGCCGAAGCTCGCGCTCGCGGCGGCCTGCGAGCTGAGCGGCGAGCCGGACATCGCGGAGTCGCTCTACGTGATCTGTGCCCGCACCGACGCCAACTACACGGCGCCCGCCGCGTTCGGTCTCATGCGCATCCGCGAGGCGCGCGGCGACCTCGACGGCGCGCTCCACGCGCTCGACCTCGTGGGTCCGACGCGCGGCTCGTACGTCGAGTCCCGCACCCTGCGCGCGCACCTGCTCGCCGAGTCGGGCCGCGGCCTGCCCGCGCTCGCCGACGCGATGGCGAGCGTCGCCGCGGTGTCGATCGCGCCGCGCGAGCGCGCCGAGCTCTCCGTCGGCGTGCTGCGCTCCGCGCTCGAGACCGTCACGCGGTCCGGGCCCGAGCCGACGACGCGGATCGCGGGGGTGCCCGCCGACGAGCCCGCGCTGCGCGACGCGCTCGAGGGTGCGTACCGCGAGCTCGCGTCGCTCACGGACTCGCGCGACGAGCGCATCACGCTCGTCGACCGCGCGAACGAGGTGCGACGGTGGACGGTCCGATGAGCGACGCCCCGGCACCCGCGCCCGACCAGGCCGTCCCCGACCTGGCCGTGCCCGACGACGCCGTCCCGGCGCCCGTGCTCGCGTGCCCCGCGTGCGGCGAGCCGTCGCCCGAGGGCGCGCGGTTCTGCGAGGCGTGCGGCACGCCGCTCGCCCCGCTCCCCCCGGCGGGCGGCTCGGACGACGAGGCGCGCCGCGACGCGGCGGACCTCGACGCGGCGGACGGAGGACCTGCCGGGCCCGCGACGTCGCAGCACGCGTCCGAGGAGGCGGCGTCCGCCCCGGACGACGGCACCCCCGAGCCCGACGCCCGGCCGTGCGTGCGGTGCGGGGGCCGCGTGGCCGAGGACGGGTACTGCACGGAGTGCGGCGAGCCGGCCGCGTCCGAGCGAGACCACTGGGCCGAGCGCCCCGCGACGTGGGTCGCCGGCGTGTGCGACCGCGGCGTGCGGCACTCCCGCAACGAGGACGCGATGGCCCTCGCCGCGAGCCCGTCCGCCGCCGCGGACCGCGCGTTCGCCGCGCTCGTCGTGTGCGACGGCGTCTCCTCCGCGCCCGACTCCGACGTCGCGAGCCTCGCGGCGGCGCGGGCGGCGCGCGACGTGCTCGCCGCGGGCGCCCCGGAGGGCACCTCCCCCGTGGTCGGCGAGCCGACGGCGCGGGTCGCCGCCTGGTCGACGCTCGTCGCGGACGCCTCGCGGGCCGCGCAGGACGCGATCCTGACGACCGTCGGCGCGATGGCCGACCGCGAGAACCCGCCGTCGTGCACGTTCGTCGCGGCGGTCGTCGACGGCCCGCTCGTCGTCACGGGCTGGGTGGGCGACTCGCGCGCCTACTGGATCCCGGACGACGGCGAGGCGCACCAGCTCAGCGTCGACGACTCCTGGGCGCAGGAGATGATGGCGCAGGGCATCCCCCGCGTCCAGGCGGAGAGCTCCCCGCAGGCCCACGCCATCACGCGCTGGCTCGGCCCCGACGCCCCGGACCCCGTCGCCCGGACGGCTGCCACCTTCCCCGACCGCGACGGCTGGGTGCTGGTGTGCTCGGACGGCCTGTGGAACTACTGCTCCCCCGCCGGCGACCTCGCGGCGCTGCTCCACGCCACCCAGGAACGGGTCGGTCACGACCCGCAGACGGTGGCGGGCGCGCTCGTGGACTGGGCGAACGCCCAGGGCGGCCGGGACAACATCACGGCGACGCTCGCGCGGTTCGACAGGTCGTCGGACGCGGCCTCCCCCGAGCTCGACCCCGACCTCGAGACGACCGTCCCCACGACCTGACGGGCCGCGCGCCGCCGTCCGGCCCGACCCCCGCACGACCCGCCACCACCCACCCCGACCCGATAGCCTGCACGAACACCCGCACCACCGAAGGAGCCCCCATGGCCGAGTTCGCCGCCGAGGTCTACCAGAACGAGTTCCTGTCCGAGGGCGCCACGGACGTCCACGCGATCGTCACCGTGACGTGCACGGGGGCCGGGAGCGCGGGGAGTGTCGGCGGCGCGGGCGGGGTCGCCGAGATCATCATGGTCGACACGTCCGGATCGATGTCGGGCCGGAACATGGAGGCCGCGAAGCACGCCGCCCAGGTGGCCGTGGACCAGATCCTCGACGGCACGTGGTTCGCGATCGTCGGCGGCAGCCATGTCGCCAACCGCGTCTTCCCGTACCCGAACGCGCGCATGGCGATGGTCCAGATGGAGCCGGGCGCGCGCGCCGAGGCGAAGCGCGCGGTCTCGATGCTCACGCCCGGCGGCGGCACGGCGATGAGCACGTGGCTGCGCCTCGCGGACCAGCTCTTCGCGACGGTGCCGCAGGCCACCCAGCGGCACGCGATCCTCCTCACGGACGGCAAGAACGAGTCGGAGCCGCGCGCGAACCTCTCCGCCGCGGTCCGCGACGTCACGGGCCACTTCCAGTGCGACGCGCGCGGCGTCGGCTCGCGCTGGCAGGTCGACGAGCTGCGCGAGATCTCGACGGCGCTGCTCGGCTCGGTCGGCCTCATCGCGGACCCGAACGAGATCGCGGCCGACTTCGAGAGCCTCATGCAGGCGTCCATGGCGCGTGGCGTGGCCTCCGCGGACCTGCGCGTGTGGGCCCCGCAGGGCTCGCAGGTCCTGTTCGTGCGGCAGGTCGCGCCGACCGTCGAGGACCTCACGCACCGCCGCGCCGAGGTGAACCCCCTCACCGGGGCCTACCCGACCGGCTCGTGGGGCGACGAGTCGCGCGACTACCACGTCGCGGTCCGCGTCGCGTCGAAGCCGGTCGGCTCCGAGCAGCTCGCGGCGCGCGTCCAGCTCGCGGTGAACGGCGAGGTCGTCTCCTCCGGTCTGGTCAAGGCCAAGTGGTCCGACGACGAGTCGCTCACCACGCGCATCAATCCCGAGGTCGCGCACTACACGGGCCAGACCGAGCTCGCCGCGGCGATCCAGGAGGGCCTCGCGGCCAAGGCCTCGGGCGACGAGGCGACGGCGACCGTCAAGCTCGGGCGCGCCGTGCAGCTCGCGCAGCAGACGGGCAACGAGGAGGCTACGTCGCGACTGCGCAAGGTCGTCGACATCGACAACGAGGAGCAGGGCACCGTGCGGCTCAAGCGGAACACCTCGACCCTCGACGAGATGGCCCTCGACACCGCCTCGACGAAGACGACGCGAGTCCGCCGGTGAGCGCCGTCGTCTGCCCCAACGGGCACCCGTCGGAGTCGACCGACTACTGCGACGTGTGCGGCGAGCCGATCGGCGCGGCGTCGGCCCCGTCCACGCCCGTGGCGAGCGGTGCGACGCCCGCGGGCGCCGCCCCGGCGGCCGCCCCCGCGACGACGTGCCCGAACTGCGGGTCGCCGGCGCCCGGCGGGGCGCTGTTCTGCGAGAACTGCGGCTACGACTTCACGACGGGCGCGCTGCCCGACCCGGTCGAGCCGCCGTCGGCGCTCTCGCTCGACCCGCCGTCGCGCCCGACGCCCGCGCCCGCGACCTCCGCACCCCCGCCGGCGGGCACGCCCTCGGGGTCCACCCCGCCCCCGCTGCCGACCTCCGCGGCGGGATCCGCGGCGACGCCCCCGTCGTCGTCGACCCCGCCCCCGCTGCCCGCCCCGAGCACCGCCGTCGCCCCCGAGGCGAGCGAGGCGGGGGCGTCGGGCAGCCACCTCCCGACGCCCCCGGTCCCGGGGCCGGACCAGTGGGTCGTGGAGATCTGGATCGACCCCGACTGGTACCAGGCGCAGCAGCCCGAGGACCCGATGCCCTCCGCGGGACTGCCGGGCCTCGTCGTGCTGCGCGAGCGCAGCGTGCTCGTCGGCCGCCCGTCGGTGTCCCGCGGCATCCACCCGCAGGTCGACTGCGGCGCGGACACGGGCGTCTCCCGCCGGCACTGCCAGCTCAGCACGGACGGCCAGCGGTGGTGGGTCGAGGACCTGCAGTCGTCGAACGGCACCTACGTGAGCCCCGCGGGCGAACCGCTGCCGACCGACCCGATCCCCGCCGGACAGCGACGCGAGCTGTCCGACGGGGACCGGGTCTACCTCGGCGCGTGGACGCGGCTCGTCGTCCGCAAGGCGCTCCCGGGCGAGGTCTGAGCCGGCTCAGCCCTCGGTCGTCCGAGGCTCGGCCTCGGCCGTGATCTGGGTCGCCGCACCGCTGCTGCCCGCGCGGTGCGCGACCTCGATCCGGCGCGGCCGGGCCTCCTCGGCCACGGGGATGGTCAGCGACAGCACCCCGTCCTCGTACGACGCCGAGATCTGGTCGAGCGCCAGACCGCGCCCCACCGTGAGCTGGCGCGCGTAGGTTCCCGAGGGCCGCTCGCGCGCGAGCCACTGGACGTCGGGATCGGTCCGCGGGCTGCGCTCGGCGCGGATCGTCAGCGTGCGGTCCTCGACGGACACGTCGATCGTCCCCGGGTCGACACCGGGAAGGTCCATCGTCAGGACGTAGTGGTCGCCCGCCCGGAACAGGTCGAGCGGCATGCCGCCCGACGCCGACGCCGCGGTCGCGCGCGCCCCGGACGCGAGCTGGCCGACCAGGCGGTCCATCGCGTCGAAGGTGGTCGTGAACGGGTCGATCATCGCAGCCACACCTCTCACCTCCTCGTCGGTCGGTCCCGGACCGTCCGGGACCGGTCGGTGGTCCCGCGAGGTAGGCACCTCGCGGGCGGCTACGTCTCTGTTCTAGCACTCTCCCCCGGAGAGTGCCAAGAGCCGGCGCGCGCCTTCCGGGGGCGGGGCGGAGGGGCGGTTGTCGACTTCCTCCGAGACCGGATCCCGCGACGACAGCATGGTTGGTGGAACCCTCCAACCCGTTGTGCGATCCGTGCACGCGGCGACACCGTCGTCGTCCGCGTCCCCGTCGTCGCGCACCGCGCAGGGCCGGGAGAGTGGACCTGGCCACGACGGGTCGGGCACCGACCCGTCACGACGACGCAGGGAGCACCATGACCGACGCACCGACCACGGCGACCCCCGGGACGCCCGCGCCCGCCACGCAGACCACCGGTCCGGGAGCGGGGCGCCGCGGGCCGCTCGCGCTCGACGCGGGCGACGCCGCGCGCGTCGCGACCTTCGCGGCGCTGATCGCCGCGCTCGGGATGCCGGGGTCGATCGCGCTGTTCGGGAACGCGGTCCCGATCACGCTCCAGACGCTCGGCGTCATGCTCGCCGGCACGATCCTCGGCGCGTGGCGCGGCACGCTCGCGGTCGCGACGTTCCTCGCGCTCGCGGCGGCCGGCCTCCCGGTGCTCGCGGGCGGGCGCGGCGGCCTCGGGGCGTTCGTCGGCCCGTCCGCGGGCTACCTGCTCGGGTTCCTCGCGGGGGCGGCGGTCGTGGGCTGGCTCGTCGACCGGCTGCGCCGGGTGACGTTCGGCGGTGTGCTCGTCGCGTGCCTCGTCGGCGGGGTCGCGGTCGTCTACGCGTGCGGCGTGCCGGTCCAGTCGGCCGTCACGGGGGTACCGCTCGCGACGACGGCGCAGCTCTCCCTCGTGTTCCTCCCGGGCGACGTCCTCAAGGCGCTGGCGGCCGCGGCGATCACCGTCGGCGTCGTGCGCGCCTACCCGGCCGCGCGCCGGTCGGGCCGTTCTGCGGGCCGTCCCATGGCCGTCGGCCGCACCGCCTCCTGACACCTGCGAGAGTGTCCGCGTGCCCGTCGCCCACCAGGTCCTGACGCACGCCGCCGACCCGGCGGTGCGCGACCGTCCCGCCCTGCGCACCCCCGAGCGGTCGCGCACCTACGCCGCGCTCGCCGCGGACGTGCGCGCGGGCGCGACGCACCTCGACGCGACGGGCACGCGCCCCGGCGACGTCGTCGCCGTGTCCCTGCCCGACCCGCTGGACCTGCTCACGGCGGTCCTCGCCGCCGACCACGCCGGCGCGACGCCGCTCGTGTGCGACCCGGCGTGGCCGCGCGCGCACCGCGCGGAGGTCCTGCGCACCCTCGCCCCGCGCACGTTCGTCGAGGTGCCCCTGCCGCGCGGGACCGGCACCCTCCCCGACCTCGTGCCGGGGCTCGCCCCGCAGGGGGGTCCGGGCCCCGGCACGGGCCACGAGCCCGGTCCGGACGACCTCGCGTGGGCGGGGTTCTCCTCGGGCAGCACGGGCCGGCCGCGCGCGGTCGTGCGCACGCGCGCGTCGTGGGCGGGGTCGTTCGACGACGTCACGCGGTTCCTCGGGCTGCGCCCCGCCGACACCGTGCTCGTCCCCGGCCCGCTCGCGTCGTCGCTCTACTGCTTCGCCGCCGTGCACACGCTCGCCGTCGGCGCGTGCGCCTACCTCACACGCACCCCGGCCGCCACGACCTCCGCGCTCGCGAGCAGCGACGTCGTGCACCTCGTCCCGCAGGTCCTCGACGACGTGCTCGACGCCGTGGCCGCGGGGGCGCCGTCCCGGCTGCGGCACGCGGTCGTCGGCGGGGCGTCCCTCGCCGCCGGGGCGCGGTCGCGCGCGGCGGCGCTCGGCATCGACGTGCTCGCCTACTACGGCGCGGTCGAGCTCTCGTTCGTCGCCTACGACCCCGACGGGTCGGGGCTGCGTGCGTTCCCGGGGGTCGACCTCGAGGTCCGGCCGCTGCCGCAGGCGAGCGTCGGCGAGGTCTGGGTCCGTTCGCCCTGGGTGTCTAGCGGCTACCTCGCGCGCGCCACCGGACCGCTGCGGCGCGACGGCGCGTGGAGCACCGTGGGCGACCTCGCCGACCCCCTGCCCGACCCGTCGACGTCGCCGTCCGCGCCCGGCGCCCCGCCCGGCACGCTCGTGCTGCGCGGCCGCGGCGACGGGGCGATCCTCACCGGCGGGTCGACGGTCGTGCCCGAGGACGTCGAGGTCGTGCTGCGCGCGGTCCCGGGGGTCCGGGACGTCGTCGTGCTCGGCACGGCGCACCGGCGCCTCGGGGCGGTCGTGAGCGCTGTCGTCGAGTGCGACGACCGGCCCGGGCTGCGCGCCCACCTGGAGCGCGTCGCGCGCGGGGCGCTCGCCCCCGCCCAGCGGCCGCGGCGCTGGTACGGCACGCGCGCCCTCCCCCGGACCCCGTCGGGCAAGCCCGCGCGCGGGGCCGTGAGCGAGGTCCTGCTGGGGACCGACCCCGCGCGCTCGGGGATGGAGCCGCTGCGATGACCGCGTCGGCTCCGGGGGCGGACGCGCCCGTGGTCGTGGCCGCGCGCCGCACCTGGGTCGGGACCGCCGGGCACGGGCACCGGTCGTCGTCCGAGGTCGACCTCGCGGCGGGTGCGCTCGGCGCGACGCTCGGCGACGCGCGGGCCCTCGGGGTGGAGGACGACGTCGTCGACGTCCTGCTGGGGTGCTGCACCGGGCCCGGCGGGAACGTCGCGCGGGCCGCGGCGCTCGCCGCGGGACTCGGCGTCGTCGTGCCCGGGCTCACCGTCGACCGGCAGTGCGCCTCCGGTCTCGCGGCGGTGCTGCTCGCCGCGCAGCAGGTCCGGGCGGGCGAGGCGCGCCTCGTCCTGGCGGGCGGGACGGAGAGCGCGTCCCTCGCTCCCAGGCGCTCCCACCGCACGGCGTGGGGCGACGTGCCGTACGTGCGCGCCGCGTTCGCGCCGACGCCGTGGGCCGACCCGGGCATGGGGGCCGCCGCCGACGCGCTCGCGCGCCGCCGCGGCGTGACCCGCGAACGCCAGGAGGCGTACGCGGTGCGCAGCCACGCGCGCGCCCTCGCCGCGCACGCGGGCGGGCGCTTCGCGGCCGAGGCGGTCCGGCTCCGCGCGCCGGCGCGGTCGCTCGCGCGCGACGAACGGGCGCGACGCCTCGACCCCGCGGTGCTCGCCCGCCTCTCGCCGGCCTTCACGCCCGGCGGCACCGTCACCGCCGCCACCGCGAGCCCGGTGAGCGACGGCGCGGCGGCGGTCGCGGTCGTGCCCGAGCGCGTCCGGCGCGAGCTCGGGGTCCCGGGCCTGCGCGTGCTCGCGTCGGCGACGGTCGGCTGCGACCCCGCGCTGCCGGGGTGGGGCCCGGTCCCGGCGGTGCGCGCCGCGCTGGACCGGGCGGGCGCGCGGCTCGACGACGTCGCGGCGGTCGAGGTCGTCGAGGCGTTCGCCGCGCAGGTCCTCGCGGTGACCGACGCGCTCGGGCTCGACCCGCTCGGCGACCCCGCCGACGACGCGCGGGTCTGCGCCGACGGCGGCGCGCTCGCGCTCGGGCACCCGTGGGGCGCGAGCGGCGCGGTGTCGGTCGTGCGGCTGTTCTCCCGGCTCGTGCGCACGGGCGCTCCGGCCGGGACGCTCGGCCTCGCGACGGCCGCCGTCGGCGGCGGGCTGGGCGTCGCGGCGGTCCTGGAGGTCGTCCGGTGATCGCGAGAGCCCGGGCCGGCCTGGGGCGACCGCGCGCCGTCGGGGACGCTCCGGCCGCGACGGCTGGGACGCCCGGGACGCCCGGGGCGTCCCCCGGGTCCGGAGCCTCCCTCGTGGACGAGTCCTCCGGGTCGGGCTGCACGGTCCGGCTCGAGGACGTGCGCGTGCGCCTCGGCGAGCGCGACGTGCTGCGCGGCGTCGACCTCGAGCTGCGCGAACGGCGCGTGGGGATCGTCGGGGCCAACGGCTCGGGCAAGAGCACGCTCGCGCGCCTGCTCAACGGGCTCGTCGTGCCGACGTCGGGCCGGGTCCTGGTCGACGGCCTCGACACGCGCCGCGACGGCCCCGCGGTCCGGCGGCGCGTGGGGTTCGTCTTCACGGACCCGGACGCCCAGATCGTCATGCCGACCGTCGCGGAGGACGTCGCGTACTCGCTGCGTCGCCACGCCCCGGCCGAGCGCGACGCGCACGTGCGGGCCGCGCTCGCCGCGCGCGGCCTGGCGGACCACGCGGACCATCCCGCCCACCTGCTCTCGGGCGGGCAGAAGCAGCTCCTCGCGCTCACGTCGGTGCTCGCCGCGGGGCCGCGGCTCGTCGTCGCCGACGAGCCCACGACGCTCCTCGACCTGCGCAACACACGGCGGTTCGCCGCCGAGCTCGCGGCGCTCCCCCAGCAGGTCGTGCTCGTCTCGCACGACCTGTCGCTCATGGACGCGATGGACCGCGTGCTCGTGGTGGACGGCGGGCGGGTCGTCGCCGACGACGCGCCGGGGCCCGCCGTCGCGCGCTACCTGCGCCTCGTCGACGGGGCGTCGTCGTGACCCCGGGCACCTACCGGCCGGGGTCGTCGGTCCTGCACCGCGCCCCGGCCGGGGCCAAGCTCGTGGGGCTGGCGGCGGCGTCGGCCGTCGTGCTGCTGGTGTCCTCGCCGGCGGGGGTCGGCGCGGTGGCCCTCGCCGTCGGCGCGCTCTACGCGGTCGCCGGCATGGGGTGGCACGCGACGTGGGAGCAGGTACGCCCCCTGCGCCTGGTCGTGCCCGTGCTGCTGGCCGTCCAGTGGCTCGCCCTCGGGCCGGCGCCGGCGGTGGTGCTCACGACCCGGCTCGTCGCGCTCGTCGCGCTCGCGGGGCTCGTCCTGCTCACGACCCGGACGTCGGCCGTCCTCGCCGCGATCGAGCGGGGGCTGCGGCCGCTGCACCGACTCGGCGTCGACGTCGACCGCGCGGCCCTCGTCCTGTCGCTCGCCGTGCGCTGCGTACCCGTCGTCTCCGCACTGGCTCAGCGCGTGCGCGACGCGTGCCGCGCCCGGGGCCGCGAGCACGACGTCCGCGCCTACGCCGTCCCGCTCGTCGTCGGCGCGCTGCGCCAGGCCGACGCCCTGGGCGACGCGCTGCGCGCCCGCGGCCTCGACGACTGACGACCCGCCCACCGCCATGCCGAGAGAGAGCCGTGGTCCCGCGAGGTAGACCCGTGGTCTCACGAGGTAGAGCCGTGGTCTCGCGAGGTAGAGCCATGGTCAGGACCAGACCTCTACCTCGCCGTACCAGGCCTCTACCTCGCCGTACCAGGCCTCTACCTCGCGGAGAGGGGGCTCTCATCGGCCGGCTCGCCCGTGGCGCGGTGGCCGCGGAGGGAGACGACCGCCGCGACGACGATGCCGACCACGGTCACGACGAGCAGGGCGCGGTAGTCGACGGCGCCCACGAGGGCCGCGCCGACCACGGTCAGCACGAGCTGCGGGACGTTGACCAGCAGCAGGCTCGCCGCGGCGACGCGCCCCTGGAGACCCGGGGGCGTGCGGAGCTGCCGCTCGGTGACGAAGCCGACGATCGACCAGGTGGCGCCGAGCCCGACCGCGCCCATGCCGAGGACGATCGCCACGACGTTCGTCCCCGTCGCGGGCACGATCCCGAGCGCGAGCACCAGCAGCCCGAGGGCGACGAGCCGCTGCGCGCCCCAGCGGGCGACCAGACGGGCGGCCGTGAGCCCTGCGACGATCGCGGTGAGCGCCTGGACCGAGGAGACGGGGCCCAGCAGCTCCGGGGCCAGCCCGAGCCCGTCCTCGATGATCGCGAGGCTGACCGCGTTGAGCAGCCCGACCCCCGCGAACGCGACGAGCATGGCGAGCGTGAGCACGCCGAGCGGGGCCGTCCGCACGAGGTGGCGGAAGCCCGCCGTCATCTCGGCCAGGTACGGCTCGCGCTCGGCGGCCGGGGTCGGGGGCGTCTCGACGATCCGGATCCGGCCGATGACGGTGCCCGAGACGGCGAACGCCACGGAGGCGGCGACCACGAGCGGCCACGCTCCGGCGAGCGCGTACGCGCCCGCGCCGACGACCGGCATGAGGAGGCGGAAGACCTGGTCGATCGTCGTGAGCCGGCCGTTCGCGGGGGCGATCGCCTCGTCCGGCAGCATGTCCCGCACGAGGCCCGCCTGGGCCGCCGCGGTCGCGAAGCCGACGGCCGAGTAGATCACCGTCACCACGAACACGAGCCAGACCTGCTCGGGCCCGCGCACGGCGAGGAGGGCGAGGAGGCTCACGGCACCGACGAGGTACGTGACGACGAGCATCCGTCGGCGCGACACGCGGTCCGCGAGCTGCCCGAGGAGCGGCGACGCGAGCGCCGGCAGGCCGAGCGCCGCGAACACGAGGCCGGCGGCGCCGTTCGAGCCGGTGAGGTCCTTCACCCAGACGGCGAGGATGATCGCGAGGACCGAGTCGGCGAAGTTCGTGAACCCCCACGCGACCGACAGGAGCCGGAACGGACGGGACCGCAGCGCGGCACGAGGGTCCGGGGCGTCGTCGCGACCGGCGGCGGGGGCGGTCGCGGTGCGGGACTCCGGCGCCACCTCGGGCGCGTCGGCGGGAGCGGGCCGGGTGGTGGCGGTCGGCTCGGGCGTCGCGCTCATCGAGGGGCCTCCGGCAGGTCGGCGTTGACGATCGAGAAGAGGCGCGCGCGACGTGCCCCCGCGGGACGGAGCGACGGGTCGTCCCAGCGCCCCCGGAAGCGGTCCGTGAGCGCCTCGACCTCGCGAGCGAGCGCGTCGAGCTCCTCGCGCGTCGCGTAGAAGGACGCGCCGGTCATCGTCGAGGCGAGGAGCCACTGCGGGTCGTCGGCGGCGGACCCGGCGAGCCACGCCCGGACACGCGCCGTCTCCTGGTCCAGCATGAGGGTCGCCACCGCGCCCGCGGCGTGCAGGGACTCCGGGACGTCGGGGTCGAACTTCGTCTGGCGGCCGCGCCCGACGGAGCGCCACGGGCGTTCCTTGCCGCGACGCTCCGCGGGCTCGACGTACCCGTACTTGGCGAGCATCCGCAGGTGGAAGGAACAGCTCGCGACGGACTCGCCCGTGACCTCGGCGCACCGTGTCGCGGTGACCTCGCCCTCGTCGTCGAGCAGCGCGAGGATCCGCAGGCGCAGCGGGTGGGCGAGCGCGCGGATGGTCGCCGGGTCGGTCGCGACGACCTGCCCGGGCTCGGGCCTCGGGCCGCGCGGGAGGCGGCCCGACGACGCCGGGCCGGGGCCGGTCGGGACGGCCGGCGGGCTGGGGTGGGGGTCGGCGGGCGTGCTCATGCCCGCCAGGCTAGTTCACGAAAGAGTTCTTGCGCAAGAGTTCTTTAGTGAGAATCGCCCGTCGCTCCGGGAGCCGCACGGCGCGCGACCACGAGGTCGTGCACGCGGCTCACCGCGACCACGACCCCCAGAACCGCCACGGCGAGCGACAGGCCTGCCAGGACGTCGGTGAGGAAGTGGTACCCGAGGTAGAGCCGGCTCAGCGCCACGGACCCGATCACGAGCACGGAGGCGACCGCCCAGACCGCCAGGACCCGTGGGTCGTGGTGGCGGTGCCACACCAGGTAGCCGCCCACCAGGACGAGCGTCGCCGCGCCGATCGTGTGCCCGGACGGGAAGGAGAACGACCGCTCGACCCCGGCGACGACCATCGACACGTCGGGCGGCCTCGGCCGGGCGATCACGGCCTTGAGCACGGTCGAGACCAGCGTCGCGAGCACCATGGCGCCCGCGAGCAGGCCGGGCTCCCACCACGTCCCCGTGCGCCGCGCCCACACCACGCACCCGACCGCGACGAGGACGGGCAGCACGAACGGCCCGGACACGGTCGTGACCACCGTCAGGACGCCCGTCACGACCGGCGTGCGGTGCGCGACCATCCACGCGAGCAGCGGCTCGTCGAGCCGCCACAGGTCGTCCTGCTCGCGAACCGCGTCCAGGAGGAGGGCGAAGCCCGCGACCCCCGCGAGCACCAGGAGCACGCCCGGCCACACGCTCGCGAGGACCGCGCGCGCGGGCACGCCGCGCCGTTCGCCCGCCCTGCCGCCTGGCTGCCCGTCCCCCGCGCTCATCCCCGGAGGCTACGCACGGCGAGCCGACCGCGCAGCGCGGCCGACCGCCGTCGTGCACCGGCACCCGACGCTCGTGGCGAAAAAAGGGATGCAGCGCCCCCGACGACCGTGGTCGGATGTACCCACACCGCGGTGACGTCCGTCCGGTCCGTACCGGGCGGTGGAGGGTCCGGCCAGACCCACGAACCCAGCGTCACGAGAGCAGAACCATGCATCCCTTGATCACGTACGACGTGGCGGCCCTCAGCCGTCGCGAGCAGCTGCAGGAGCAGACCCTGCGCCGGTCGCAGCTGCGCCGCACCACGACCCGCGTCCCGGCGAACACCCGGCAGGCCCGCCTGCCGCGCCGCACCGCATGACGCGCACCGACCGCTCGCCGGACCGGGGACCCTCCCCGACAGGCGGCGGCACCCCTCGTCGAAGGCCCCGACCGTCCGGACCCTGGTGGACCGGACAGCCGGGGCCTTCGTCGTGCGTGCCGCGGCTAGGCTGTCGCCCGTGAGTCCTGTGAACGCGAACGAACGCATCGTCTGGATCGACTGCGAGATGACCGGGCTGGACCTGGGCGCCGACGCCCTCGTCGAGGTCGCCGCCGTCGTGACCGACTCCGAGCTCAACGTGCTCGGCGACGGGGTCGACGTCCTCGTCCGGCCCCCGGCCGAGGCGCTCGAGCAGATGGGCGACTTCGTCCGCCAGATGCACACGACCTCCGGGCTGCTCGACGAGCTCGACGAGGGCCTGACGCTCGCCGAGGCCGAGCAGCGCGTCCTCGACTACGTCCGCACGTGGGTCCCCGAGCCCGGCAAGGCACCGCTGGCCGGCAACTCCGTCGGCACGGACAAGGGGTTCCTGGACCGCGACATGCCCGCTCTCATGGGCCACCTGCACTACCGCATCATCGACGTGTCCTCCGTCAAGGAGCTCGCGCGCCGCTGGTACCCGCGCGCGTACTTCTCCTCGCCGGAGAAGCACGGCGGGCACCGCGCGCTCGCGGACATCCTCGAGAGCATCGACGAGCTGCGCTACTACCGCGCTGCCGTGTTCGTCCCGCAGCCCGGTCCCGACTCCGCGACGGCGCGCAAGGTCGCCGAGCAGGTCGTGGCGACGAGCGTCACGCGCGGCCGGACCCGACCCTCCGACGACGGGGTCGAGACGTCCGTGGCCACCGTCACAGGATCCGCCGACGCCTGACCTCGAAAAGCGGTCCGGGAGCACCTCGCGGACCGGGTACACTTTTCGACGGCCGATGCTTCACGCCCGGTCATGGTGGGTATAGCTCAGCTGGTAGAGCACCTGGTTGTGGTCCAGGGGGTCGCGGGTTCAAGTCCCGTTACTCACCCCAGACGGCGAGGGCCGGTCTCCGCAGGGAGACCGGCCCTCGCTGCGTCTCCCCGTCCGACCGCGCGTCAGGCGGCGCGGTGCGAGGCGACGGCGAGCACGCCACCCAGGCCGATCATCATGCCGCCGCCCGTCGCGCGGACCGCGCTGAGGCGCCGGGGCGAGGAGGCGAACCACGCCCGTGCCGCGCCGGCGGCGAGCGCCCACGCGCTGTCGCAGACGAACGCGATCACCGTGAAGACCAGCCCGAGCACCATCATCTGGGCGGGCACGCGACCGGCGTGGAAGTCCGTGAACTGGGGCAGGACGGCCACGAAGAACACGATGGTCTTCGGGTTCGTCACGCCGACGACGTAGCCCTGCCGCACGACGCGCCACCACCGCTCGCGCACGGGCGCGACGTCGACGTCGACGCTCCCGTCGCGCCGGTGCCGGATCGCCTGGACGCCGAGGTAGGCGAGGTAGGCCGCGCCGACGAGCTTGACGACCGTGAAGACGGCGACGGACGTCGCGACGACCGCGCCGACGCCGAGCGCCACGGCGGTGACGAGCGTCAGCGCGCCGAGCTCGTTGCCGAGGACGCTCAGCACCCCGCCGCGGTGCCCGAGCGTGAGCGACCGGCCGACGACGAAGAGCACGCTCGGGCCGGGGATCACGACGAGCACGAGCGAGGCGAGGGAGAAGGCGAGCAGGGAGTCGAGGTGCGGCACAGCGCCACGATAGGACCCGACGTGACGTGCGTCACGGGAGAATCCCCCGCGACCCCCGAGCGGCCCGCGACGACTCACGAGGCCTGGGACGGCGCGAAGCCGACGTACCGGTGCGAGTGCGACGTGTCGGTGGTTCGACGTACGGTCGGTGGACGCGTGGCAATGCGCTACGGCTCGCCGGCCACGGTCGTGGTTGGGTGGGAGGCCGGTTCACCGACTGTCGGGAGGCAGCGCCCCATGATCGAGTTCCGATCGGTCACCAAGACGTACCCGGACGGCACGGCGGCGGTCGCGGACTTCGACCTGGTGATCCCGCCCCACCGCACGACGGTGCTCGTCGGGTCGTCCGGGAGCGGCAAGACGACGCTCCTGCGCATGATCAACCGCATGGTGGAGCCCACGTCGGGCACGATCGAGATCGACGGCGCCTCCGTCCTCGCCCGGGACCCCGTGAAGCTGCGACGCAGCATCGGGTACGTCCTGCAGAACGGCGGCCTGCTCCCCCACTACAAGGTCGTCGACAACGTGACGACGGTCCTGCGCCTCGAGGGCACGCCACGCCGGCAGACGCGCGACCGTGCGCTCGAGCTGCTCGACACCGTGGGACTCGACCGCGGGCTCGCGGACCGCTACCCGAGCCAGCTCTCGGGGGGCCAGCAGCAGCGCGTGGGGGTGGCGCGCGCGCTCGCCGCGGACCCCAACATCCTGCTCATGGACGAGCCGTTCGGGGCGGTCGACCCGATCGTGCGGGCCGAGCTCCAGGCGGAGACCATCCGGCTGCAGCGCGAGCTGGACAAGACGGTCGTCTTCGTCACGCACGACATCGACGAGGCGTTCCTGCTCGGCGACCAGGTCGTGATCCTCGAGAAGGGGGCGCAGGTGGCCCAGATCGGGTCGCCGAGCGAGATCCTCGAGAACCCGGCGAGCGAGTTCGTCGCGAGCTTCATCGGGGCGGAGCGCGGCACCCGCGCGCTGCACACGAAGCACACGGAGCACGGGACCGTGCTCGTGGACGGGAAAGGACGCACGCAGGGCGTCCTGGTCGACGACCACGTCGAGGGCGGCGCATGACCTGGGTCCTGGACAACCTCGACCTCATCGGCCGCCTCACGGTCGAGCACCTGAGCCAGTGCGTGGTGCCGATCGTGCTCGGGTTCCTCGTCTCGATCCCGCTGGGCTGGCTCGCCTTCCGGTTCCGCCTCACGCGGGGCCTCGTCCTGACGCTCGTCGGCCTGCTCTACACGATCCCGTCGCTCGCGCTCTTCGCGCTGCTCCCGCCGCTCCTCGGCATCAGCTTCCTCTCCGAGCTCAACCTGGTCGTCGCGCTGACGGTCTACGCCGTGGCCATCATGACCCGGTTCGTCGCCGACGCCCTGGCGTCGGTCGACCCGACGGTCCGGCAGGCGGCCCTCGCGGTCGGCTACGGGCCGTGGCGCCGCTTCTGGCAGGTCGACCTCCCGCTCGCGGGCCCGGTCGTGCTCGCCGGGCTCCGCGTCACGGCGGTGTCGACCATCTCGCTCGCGACGGTCGGCATCCTCATCGGGATCGACAACCTCGGCTACCTCTTCACGAACGGCTACCAGCGGCAGATCGTCGCCGAGATCCTCTCGGGCGTCGTCGCGGTCGTCGTCATCGCCCTGCTCGTCGACCTGCTGCTCGTGCTCGCCGGGCGAGCGATCATGCCCTGGTCCCGGAAGGTGCGCGCATGAACCTCTTCTCCGACGCCATCGCCTGGATCTTCTCGCCCGCCCGGCTGACCGGCGCGCTCCCCCTCCCGGAGGCGATCTGGACCCACCTCGCGTTCACGTTCGTCTCCGTGCTCGTCGCCGCGGCGATCGCGATCCCGGCGGGCTGGGCCATCGGCCACACCGGACGCGGGCGGGAGTTCGCGGTCGCGCTCTCGGGCGCGGCCCGTGCTGTGCCGTCCTTCGGGCTCGTCCTGCTCCTCGTGCTCGTCTTCGGGGTGACGCACAAGGTCACCGCGTCCGTCACCGCGTTCGTCCTCCTCGCGATCCCGCCGATCCTCGCCGGCGCCTACGCCGGTGTGGAGGCCGTCGAGCGGCGCGTCGTCGACGGCGCCCGGTCCGTCGGCATGACCGGCTGGCAGGTGCTCTTCCGGGCCGAGGTGCCGCTCGGTCTCCCGCTGCTCATCGGCGGTCTCCGCTCCGCGACCCTCCAGGTGGTCGCGACCGTCACGCTCGCGGGCTACATCGGCAACTGGGGCCTCGGCTTCTACATCGTCCAGGGCATCCAGATCCGCGACTTCTCCCAGATCCTCGGGGCCTCTCTCCTCGTCGTCGTCCTCGCCGTCGTGCTCGACGCGCTGTTCGCGATCCTCCAGCGGGTCGTCGTCCCGCGCGGCGTGACCGCCGGTCGCTCGCCGGACGACGCACCCGCCCGGCGGAGGCGTCGCCCGGCCCCCGCCCCGACCACCGCCTGACGCGCGGGCGAGACCACCGCACCGCACGTCGCCCGACCGACCCCTCCCAGCCCCTCCCGGTCCCCGGGACGGCCCTCAGAAAGGCAGACACATGCGCAGCACCCGACGCACCGCCGCCCTCGTCGCCGCCGCGGCGACCGCCGTCCTCACGCTCACCGCCTGCGGCGGCGGGTCCGACCCGCTCGACGCCGACACCGGAGACGCCTCGTCCGACGCCATCGTCATCGGCTCCCAGGCCTACGACTCGAACGAGATCATCGCCGAGATCTACGCCCAGGCTCTCGAGGCCAAGGGCTTCACGGTCGAGCGGAACTTCTCGATCGGCCAGCGCGACGCCTACATGCCCGCGCTCGAGGACGGCGAGATCCAGCTCTTCCCGGAGTACACGGGAAACCTGCTGCAGTTCTTCGACCCGGAGACCACCGCGACGTCCCCCGAGGACGTCTACGCCGCGCTCCAGGAGGCCCTGCCCGACGGGCTCACGGTCCTCGACCAGTCGACCGCGACGGACCAGGACTCCTACAACGTGACCGAGGCCTTCGCCACGGAGCACGACCTCACGAGCCTCGCGGACCTCGCCGGGCTCGACGTGCCGCTCACGCTCGGCGGCCCGGCGGAGCTCGAGCAGCGCCCCTACGGCCCGCAGGGCCTCAAGGACGTGTACGGCGTGGACGTCTCCTTCGTCGCCACGGGCGACACCACCGTGCAGGACCTCGTGGCCGGCACGGTGAACATCGCCAACGTGTTCAGCGCCGACCCGAGCATCCAGACCGAGAACCTCGTCACCCTCGACGACCCCGAGGGCCTGTTCCTCGCGTCCCACGTGGTGCCGCTCGTCGACGCGGACGTCGCCGACGAGATCGCGGACGTCATCAACCCGGTGAGCGCGGCGCTCACCCCGGAGGGCCTGATCGCCCTGAACGTGGAGTCCCGGGTCGACCAGCGCTCCCCCGAGGACATCGCCGCCGACTGGCTGTCCGAGAACGGCCTGGCCTGACCTCGCGTCCGACGTGATCGTGGCCCGCCCCGCCCCGGGACGGGCCACGGTCGCGGGCCGGCCGACCGCCGGTCCGTGACGAAGCGCGCGACGCCGGTGCGGCGGCGTCCCTGTGCAGCGTCAGTGCGCGACGCGCGCGGTGATCGCGTCGGCGAACCGGTCGAGCGACCCCGGCGCGAGGGCGAGGAAGAGCGACGGCTCGGTGAGCTCGAGCTCGATGACGACGACGCCGCCGTCGTTGCCCGTCACGACGTCGACGCGCGCGTACAGGAAGCTCGCCACGTCCCCGCCACCGACGGCGTCGGCGGCCACCGCGAGCGCCCGGCGCGCGACGTCGAGCTGCTCCTCGGTCGCGGTGAACGGGCTCATCTCCTCCTGCTGGTACAGGCCGCGGGTCGGGCGGTGCGGCCCGGTGAGGAGCGCGTTCTTGCGCACGGCGTGGGAGAACTCGCCGTCGACGAAGACGAGGCCCGTCTCGCCCGCGGTGTCGACGCTCGTCACGTACGGCTGCACCATGACCTCGCGCCCCGAGACCAGCAGGTTCTTCGCGTGCTGGATCGCGAGCCCGCGCGAGTGCGCCTCACCCGCCTGGTAGCGGCCCGTGTCCTTGGCCCCGGCGCTGACGACCGGCTTGATGACGAAGTCGCCCTGCGCGGGCAGGCGCGTGTGGATCGCACGCGAGGAGAGGTTGCGCGCGGGGTCGAGCCACAGCGTCGGGATCACGGGGATGCCCGCGCCCTCCAGCTCGCGCAGGTAGCCCTTGTCGGTGTTCCAGCGCAGCACGGCCTCCGCGTTGAGGATGCGCGGGACGCGCGCCGCCCACGCGACGAACTCGTCGCGCCGGGCCGAGTAGTCCCACGTCGAGCGCACGACGACGGCGTCGAACGCGGCCCAGTCGACGTCCGGGTCGTCCCAGACGGCGGGCTGCGCGGCGACGCCACGGGCGTCGAGCGCGCGCACGAGCGGTGCGTCGTCGGGGTCCAGGTGCGGCAGGACGGAGCACGTCGCGAGGGCGACGCGCGGGGCTGAGGTCTCGGTCGTCACGCCCCGAGCCTAGGGGACGGGACCGCCGCGCGGGCGCCCGCACCTCGTGACGCGCCCACCCCGGGCGGCGCGCGCACGCCGCCGCGTGCGCGCGCCTACAGCCCGTACTCCTCGAGGAAGCGCAGCCAGACCTCGCTCACCGTCGGGTACGACGGGACGGCGTGCCACAGCCGACGCAGCGGGACCTCGCCCACGACGGCGATCGTCGCGGCGTGCAGCATCTCCGCCGCGTCGGGGCCGACGAAGGTGGCGCCGACCACGACCTCGCGCGCGGCGTCGACCACGAGCTGGGCGCTGCCGGCGTAGTCCTCGGCGCGCACGGCGGCGCCGGAGACGTTCGCGAGGTCGTACCGCACGACCCGCACGTCGATCCCGGCCTCGCGGGCGGACGCCTCGGTGTGCCCGACGGCCGCGACCTCGGGGCGCGTGAAGACGACCTGCGGGGACGCGACGCCGTCGGCCGTCGCCGCGAACCGCGACCACGGCTCGGGCGCGGCGCCGACTGCAGGTGCGCGCTCCCCCGCGGTCGGCGCCCCGTCGGCGTCCGGGTCGCCGAAGCGCGCGGCGACGACGTCGCCCACGACCCGGCCCTGGTACTTGCCCTGGTGGGTCGTCGCGACCCGGCCCGTGACGTCGCCCGCGGCGTACAGCCAGCCGTCGGCGTCCTCGGGGCCACTCCGCACCACCCCCTGGACGAGCATCGTGTCGTCGACGTCGAGCGCGCGTCCCGGGGTGAGGCCGACGCTGTCGACGCCGAGGTCCTGCGTCCGGGGGGCGCGACCGGTGGCGACGAGCACGCGCTCCGCCGTCACGGGCGACACGTCCGGCGCCTCGCCGGCGTCGTCCCCACCCCGGCGCGACCCGACGGACGAGAGAGTGAGGCGCGCCCCGCCGTCGGGCAGCGCCTCGACCGACTCGGTGGCGACGCCGAGGCGCACGTCCACGCCCAGCTCGCGCAGCGACGCCGCGACCGCCTCGCCCGCCCACGGCTCGGTCCGGCCCAGCAGCCCCCCGCGCGAGAGGACCGTGACGCGCGCGCCGAGGTCGGCGAACGCGACGGCCATCTCCGCCGCGACCACTCCGCCGCCCACGATCGCGAGCGACGCGGGGACGTCCTCGACCGCCGTCGCCTCACGGCTCGTCCAGGGGTTCGCGTCGGCGAGGCCGGGCACGTCCGGGAGCACGGGGACGCCCCCGGTCGCGACGATCACCGCGTGCCGGGCCGCGAGCCGCCGCGTCCGCGGGAGGTCGTCCGGGTCGGCGTCGGGCTCCTCGGCCACGACCTCCACGAGGCGCGGTCCGACGATCCGTCCCAGCCCGCGCACGAGCGCGATCCCCGCGCCCTCGACCCAGGAGACCTGGCCGCCGTCGTCCCAGTCCGCGACCATCGCGTCGCGGCGCGCGAGGACCGCGGGGACGTCGAGCGCGTCGTCCACGCCCACCCCCGGCACGCCCCGCGCCTCGGCGCGCGCCGCGCCGGGCCGCAGGAGCGTCTTGGAGGGGATGCACGCCCAGTAGGAGCACTCGCCCCCCACCAGCTCGGCCTCGACGAGCGCGACGCTCAGGCCCGTGCGCCCGGCGCGGTCGGCGGCGTTCTCCCCGACGGGCCCGCCGCCGATCACGATCACGTCGTAGGTCTCGTCGGGCGCGGTCTCCTGCTGCGGGTCGCTCGTCATGGGCCCATCCTCACGCGGCGTCGCGCTCATCGCCCAGCGGGAGGTCGGCGGGCTCGGCGGCGGGTCAGGCGACGCGCGCCTCGTCGAGCCGGTCGAGGACCTGCCGCACCGTCTCGGCGACGGACCGTCCCGTGGTGTCGAGGTGCAGGCCGCCCGGCGTGGCCCGGGCCGCCGCGGCGAACTCGTCCGGTGTCCACTCCCCGTACGCCTGCTTGTGCCGTGCGGCGTCGCGCGCGGCGAGGGTCGCGGCGTCCGGGGTGAGCACTACGGCGTAGCACGGCCGGGTGCGGACGCGCGCCGTGAACCGCTCGAGGTCGGGCCCGAGCAGGATGTCCTGGACGACCGCGACCACTCCCGCCGCGGCGTAGGCGTCCGCCGCCTGCGCCGCGAGCACCTGCCGCAGGTCGAGCTGGGCGCGCGCCGCGGCCGAGAGGGGTGGCGCCATCGACGCCTGCCCGCTCACCACGAACCGGCGGAACATGTCGCCGCGCACGTGCGCGGCGAGGGGGAACGTCCGGGCGAGCGCGTCGGCGACCGTCGACTTGCCCGAGGCCATCGCCCCTGTGACGACGAGGACAGGCGCCGGGATCCCCGCGGGGGCGACCGCGTCGGGTGGGATCGGAGAGGTCATGGCGCGACCGTACGTCGCGGGCCGGGCCCGCGGCGACGGGATTGCGGCGCGACGTGACGTCGGTGCGGCGGGACGGGCGGCGCGCGCGTCGACCGGTCCACCGGACGCGGGACGCCCCCGGTCCGGTCGGACCGGGGGCGTCCTCGCGCGGAGGGCAGGAGCGTCCCGCTAGTGCACGACCGCCTTCTCGGCGCCCGCGCCCGTGAGCGAGCGGACCTCCATCTCGGCGAACTTCTCCGGGTGCGGCTTCTCCTTGCTGAGCAGCGTCCCGACGATCCCGAGCAGGAACGCGAGCGGGATGGAGATGATGCCCGGGTTGCTCAGCGGGAAGATCGCGAAGTCGATGTCGGTGTTCTTGATCATCGACAGGCTCGCGCCCGTCATCGGGTCGACCTTGCCGGACACGACGGGCGAGAACGCGATGAGCACGATGCACGAGACGAGCCCGCCGTACATGCTCCACAGCGCCCCGGACGTGTTGAACCGCTTCCAGAACAGCGAGTAGAGGATGGTCGGCAGGTTCGCGCTCGCCGCGACCGCGAACGCGAGCGCCACGAGGAACGCCACGTTCTGGCCCTGCGCGAAGATGCCGCCGAGGATCGCGAGGATCCCGATGACGACGACGGTGATCCGCGCGACCTTGACCTCGCCGTCGGGCTTCACCTCGCCCCGCTTGATGACGTTGGCGTAGATGTCGTGGGCGAAGCTCGCCGCCGCCGTGATCGTCAGGCCCGCCACGACGGCGAGGATCGTCGCGAACGCGACGGCGGAGATGAACCCGAGCAGGATCTCGCCACCGAGCGCGAACGCGAGCAGCGGTGCCGCCGAGTTCACGCCGCCTGGTGCGGCGCTGATGGTCTCCGGCCCCACGAGCGCCCCGGCGCCGTACCCGAGCACGAGCGTGAACAGGTAGAAGATGCCGATGAGCCAGATCGCCCAGACGACCGAGCGGCGGGCCTCCTTGGCCGACGGCACGGTGTAGAACCGCATGAGCACGTGCGGCAGGCCGGCGGTCCCGAGCACGAGGGCCAGGGCGAGCGAGAGGAAGTCGAGCTTCGTCGTACCGGTCGCGCCGTACTGCTTGCCCGGCTCGATGAGCGCCTCGCCGCCCGGACCGGCCTTGTCGATCGCGCCCTG
The DNA here is from genome assembly GCF_051844275.1 of Cellulosimicrobium sp. CpK407. Taxonomy (NCBI): domain Bacteria; kingdom Bacillati; phylum Actinomycetota; class Actinomycetes; order Micrococcales; family Promicromonosporaceae; genus Cellulosimicrobium; species Cellulosimicrobium sp. CpK407. The sequence continues at coordinate 29,063 of NZ_JBGNYC010000018.1, read as the reverse complement.
GAGCAGGTCGGACAGGTTGAAGCCGAACTTCGCGAGGACCCACACCGTCATGACGGCGGCGCCCGCGATGAGCAGCACGGCCTTGATGATCTGGACCCACGTGGTGCCCTTCATGCCGCCGACCAGCACGTAGAGGATCATCAGCGCACCCACGACCGCGACCACGACGCTCTGGCCGGCCGTGGTGTCGATGCCGAGCAGCAGCGCGACGAGCCCGCCCGCGCCGGCCATCTGGGCGAGCAGGTAGAAGAACACGACGGCCAGGGTCGCCAGCGCCGCCGCCATCCGCACGGGCCGCTGCTTGAGCCGGAACGACAGCACGTCGGCCATCGTGAACTTGCCCGTGTTGCGCAGCAGCTCGGCCACGAGCAGGAGCGCGACGAGCCACGCCACGAGGAAGCCGATCGAGTAGAGGAACCCGTCGTACCCGTTGATCGCGATGGCGCCGCAGATCCCGAGGAAGCTCGCCGCGGAGAGGTAGTCGCCCGCGATGGCCGTGCCGTTCTGCGGGCCGGTGAACGACCGCCCGCCCGCGTAGTAGTCGGCCGCGGACTTGTTCTGCCGCGACGCCCGCAGCACGATCACGAGCGTCACCGCGACGAACACGCCGAAGATCGCGATGTTGACGACCGGGTTGCCGACGTCCGTGGCCTCCGCGGCCAGCACCTGCGCGCTCACAGCTCGTCCTCCTCGATCTCGAGGCGCAGCTCGTCGGCCGCGGCGTCGAACCGCCTGTTGGCCCAGCGCGCGTAGATCATGGTGATCGCGAACGTGGACACGAACTGCCCCAGGCCGAAGAGCAGCCCGACGGTGATGTTCCCCCACACCGTGGTGCTCATGAAGTCGTGCGCGTAGTTCGCGAGCAGGACGTAGGCGAAGTACCACACGAGGAAGAGCGCGGTCATCGGGAAGACGAAGTTCCGGAACCGTCTGCGCAGGTCCTGGAACTCGGGCGAGCGTTGCACGCGCTGGTAGTCGGTCTCGTCGACGGACCCCGGTCCGGGGTCGGCCGTCACGTCGGTCATGACGCCTCCGTTGGCTCATTCCGTGGACTGACAGAGAGCCCGCACCCCGCAGACGGCCACCTGTCGACGCGACCGCACGCGACACTGCGTGCCCGGGGCGACGTTCCACCCCCGGCACAATGTGCCGTAGATCACTTCTGTCCGCAAGAACCTGACGCGGCCGGTCGGCCGACGGGCACCACGGCGTCAGACGCGCGCGTACTCCAGGTCGGTGATGACGCGGCCTGCCGTCTGGCCCTTGCGCTCGAACCCCGTCAGCACGCGCCCCTCGAAGCGCGGCGCCACCCCGCGCGGGCCATGGACGTTGCGCAGCCCCGGCGCGGCGTCGAGCACGTCGAGCATCTGCTCCGCGTACTCCGCCCAGTCCGTGGCGAGCCGCAGCGTGCCGCCCGGCCGCGCGTCGTCGCCCTCGCCCGGAGCCCGCAGCACCCGCTCGGCGAGCGCCGCGAACGACGGCGCCACGAGGCGCCGCTTGTGGTGGCGAGACTTGTGCCACGGGTCCGGGAAGAAGACCCACAGCTCGTCGACGCTCCCCGCGGGCAGCGTCGTGGCCAGCAGCTCGGCCGCGTTCGCCTGGACCAGCCGCACGTTCGTCAGGCCGCGCTGGGACGCGCGCAGCACGGTCTGGGCGAGGCCCGGGGCATACACCTCGACGGCGAGGAAGTCCGTGCCCGGGTCGTTCTCGGCCGCGGCCACCACGGCCTCGCCCTGGCCGGAGCCGATCTCCACCACGAGACGCGCGTCGCGCCCGAACGTGCCCGCGACGTCCAGCACGAACTCCGGGTCGACCGACGTCCGCGCGACGTCCCGCGGCACGTCCACGACGTAGCGGTCCCGGTGGGCGTCCCACGCGCGCTGCTGGCGCGGCGCGAGGCGCCCGCTGCGCCGCACGAACGACACGGGCTGGGTCCGGTAGCGCGGGCGGTCGTCGCCGGCGACCGGGGCCACGGAGGGCGCGCCGGTCACGGGCTCGTCGAGGGTCTCGGGGGTCGGGTCGGGCACCGCACCAGGGTACGGGCGCCCCACGCGAGGACCTACCGCGCGGGGCGCCCGGGGCCGTCCGTCAGACGTACGCCGCGTACGCCGGCAGGTCGAGGACGCCGTTGCCCGACAGCCCGAGCACGATGACCTCCGGCTCCGTCGCGGCGCGCGCGTGCGCGATCGCGGCCGCCACGGCGTGCGTCGACTCGGGCGCCGGGATGATGCCCTCGCTGCGCGCGAAGAGCGTGCCCGCGACGAACGCGTCGTCCTGCTCGACGGCGACCGCGTCCATGAGCCCGAGGTTCACCGCGTGCGACACCATCGGCGACATGCCGTGGTACCGCAGGCCGCCCGCGTGGATCGCCGGCGGGACGAAGTCCTTGCCGAGCGTGTGCATCTTGAGCAGCGGCGTGAGGCCCGCGACGTCGCCGAAGTCGTACCGGTACTCGCCCTGGGTGAGCGACGGGCACGCGGCCGGCTCGCACGCGACGAGCCGCGTCGTCGTGCCCTCGCGCAGGTTGCGGCCCAGGAACGGGAACGTCAGGCCCGCGAGGTTCGACCCGCCGCCCGCGCAGCCGAACACCACGTCCGGCGCGCCCTCGCCCGCCTCGTCGAGCTGGACGAGCGCCTCCTGGCCGATGACGCTCTGGTGCAGCATGACGTGGTTGAGCACGCTCCCGAGCGCGTAGTGCGCCGCGGGGTCCTTCGCGGCCGTCTCGACGGCCTCGCTGATCGCCATGCCCAGGGAGCCGGTCGTCTCCGGGTCCGCGGCGAGCATCGCCCGCCCCGCCTCGGTGAGGTCCGACGGCGACGGGTGGCAGATCCCGCCGTAGACCTCCATCTGCGCCCGGCGGTACGGCTTGGCGTCGAACGACGCGCGCACCTGCCACACCTCGACGTCGAGCCCGAGCAGCGCGCCCGCGAACGACAGCGAGGCGCCCCACTGGCCCGCACCGGTCTCGGTCGTGAGCTTCGTCGTGCCCTCGAGCGCGTTGTAGTACGCCTGCGCGACGGCGGTGTTCGGCTTGTGCGAGCCGACCGGGCTCACGCCCTCGTACTTGTAGTAGATCCGGGCCGGGGTGCCCAGGGCCCGCTCGAGGCGCCGCGCGCGCACGAGCGGCGACGGCCGCCACAGCGCGTAGATCTCGCGGACCGTCTGCGGGATCTCGACGTAGCGCTCCGTCGTCACCTCCTGCTGGACGAGCGCGAGCGGGAACAGCGGCGCGAGGTCGTCGGGCGTGAGGGGCTCGCGCGTGCCGGGGTGCAGGTGCGGGGGCACGGGCTCGGGCAGGTCCGCGGCGAGGTTGTACCAGTGCGTCGGGACGGTCGAGGGCACCTCCGCTCCGGTCGGCTCGAGGGACCGGACGGGGACGGGAGACTGCTGTGTCGTCATTCTGGGGCTCCAGCTCGGGGGTACTCGGGGGTACTCGGGAGGTACAGGCCGCTGGGCCGACGACGCGTGCACCGGGGTCCGCCGAGGCCGCCCACGTCGTCGGGGCACGGCCGGATGAGGTCACCGGCCGTCAGGCGGCCGGCCACCAAGGGGTCACGGACGGGTGCGTCACGAGGCCGACCCTACCCCGCCGCGCGCGGTCCGGACACCGCCGGACGGGCCCGCGGGCGACGGAGGACCACCGGCACCGACCCCGGGACGATCGGCTCTCGCGCGCGCGGGGCGCCGGGCGGTGGGATGGGGCCAGGACGCCGGACGACGGCAGTGCCGGCGCGGACGGAAGGAGCCGTCATGGTCAGCAACCACGTACCGGGGAGGTTCGAGGGCCGCACCGCGATCGTCACCGGCGCGGGCGCCGGGATCGGGCGCGCCACGGTCGAGCGGCTGCTCGCGGAGGGCGCGCGCGTCGTCGCGACGGACGTCCGGGAGGACCGGCTGGACAAGCTCGTCGCGGACGTCGGGACCGACGCCCTCGTGACGGTCGCGGGCGACGTGAGCGCGCAGACCACCGTGGACGCGGTGGTCGCGGCGGCGGACGGCCGCGTGGACGCGCTCGCCAACGTCGCGGGCATCATGGACGGGTTCCTGCCGACGGCCGAGGTCGACGACTCCACGTGGGACCTCGTCCTGGCCGTCAACGTCACGGCCGTCATGCGGCTCACGCGCGCGGTGCTGCCCCTCATGCTCGCCGCGGGCAAGGGCGCGATCGTCAACGTCGGGTCCGAGGCGGGCTCGCGCGCCTCGGCCTCGGGCACCGCGTACGCCACGTCGAAGCACGCGATCGTCGGCTTCACCCAGAGCACGGCGTTCTTCTACACCCCGCAGGGCGTGCGGGCGAACGTCGTCGCGCCGGGCGCCGTCGCGACGAGCATCGAGGCGCCCTTCCGCTCGCAGTACGCCGGCGAGCGGCTCGGACCGGTCATGGCGACGACCGTCCCGCCCGCCGCGAGCGCCGACGAGCTCGCCGCAGCGATCACGTGGCTGCTGTCGGACGACTCGGCCAACGTCTCCGGTGCGGTCCTGCACAGCGACGGGGGCTGGGCCGCCGTCTGACACGGCGGCTCCGGGCCGAGAACGGAGACGTGGCCCCCGAGCGCGAGTGCTCGGGGGCCACGTCTCACCTCTCGCCGCCGCGCGTCACCGGGTCGCCCCGGTCACCCGCGGGGTGCACGGGTCAGCCGCACGACAGCGCGTCGAACGCGACGTCGCCCGCGAACGTGCGGTCGCCTCCGCTCGCGGCCACGTGCGCGCTGCCCGCCGCGACCTGCGCCGAGCGGACCGCGAACGCCTGGTACGCCGACGCGCCCGGCTGCACGTCCGTCACGGTGCGCTCGCCGTACGGCGTGCTCAGCGTGACGTCGACCGGCACGGTGTCGGCGTTGGTCGCGCGGACCGCGACGTACGCCGCGCCCGCCATGCACTGGCTGCGCGCCGTCGTCGAGACGACGAGGCCGTCCTGGGCGGGTGCCGTCGTGAACGTCGTGACCGGCGAGACCGCCGTTCCCCCGCCGGCGCTCGTCGCGGTGACGACCCACGCGTGCAGCGCGCCCGCCTCGAGGCCGTCCCAGGTGACGGTCGCGACCTCGCCCGAGGGCACGGTCGTGCTCCCGATCTCCTCGGCCGGGGCGTAGAGCGCCACGGCATCCGTCACGAGCGTGGTCGTGCGGGTCGTGAGGTCGACCGGCACCGTGAAGTCGTCCTCGAGCCCGTTGTAGCGCTGGCGGTCGTCGTACTCCGTGGCCCCGAAGTTCTCGAGCCACGGCGAGTACGTGTCGACGACGAGCTCGGAGCGGTCGACGTCGAACTGGAGCAGGCGCAGGTAGCTCGACCCGAGCCGCAGGCCCTGGTCGGGCGCGTAGCCGCCGATCTCGGTGAGACCGGCCTCCTCGGCGGTGACCTCGTAGAACTGGTAGTCCGCGAGCAGCTCGACGACGCCGTTGCCGGGCGTGCCGACGTCGCGCTTCACGTTGATGCCCACGCCGTGCTCGTGGCCGGAGAGCACGAGGAAGACGTTCGGGTTCGGCTCGACGACCTTCGAGTACAGCAGGCGCCCGTCCGGGGTGGAGAACGGCGCTCCACGGCCGTCGGGGTTGGTGCTCGGCGCGAGGTAGTCGTGCGCGAGCAGGATCGCGTTGCGGTCGGCGAACTGCTCGAGCACGCCGTCTGCCCAGGCGGCCTCCTCGTCGGTCACGCCGTACGAGAGGTACACGGCGACGAAGTCCAGACCGCCGGCCGTGAACAGGTCGTAGTGGTTCTGGTTGTCGCCCTCGCGCCACGGGCCGCCGTAGGACGCGTCCTGCCAGCCGGCCGACAGCGCCTCGTACCGCTCGGGCCCGTAGTAGGCGTTGTAGAGCGCGCCGGGTCCGTTGTCGGCGCCCGTGAGGTTGTCGTGGTTGCCCGCCAGGACGCCGTTGGGGATGCCCGCGTCGTCGAGCAGCCGCTGCGCGGACGACGAGAACTCGTACTCGCCGCGGACCTGGGCCGCCATCGCGTCGTCCGCCGGCGTGCGCGTGTAGTTCTCGACGATGTCGCCCGTGTGCGCGACGTACTCGATGCCGCGCTCGTCCGCGTTGTCGACGACCCACTGCACGAGGTCGGTGTAGGCCTTCGCCCAGACCGCACGCTCCTCGGCGGTCTCCTGCTCGACGGCACCCTCGGACAGGTACTGCGTGTCGGTGAAGTGGACCATCGAGAAGTCGTACGCGTCGCGGTCCGCGAACGACGTCGGCTCCTCGGTGCCGACGCCGTCGTCGATGTCGTCGGCGAACGGGTCGGTGCCGGTGACGAGGACGTGGACCGTCCCCTGCGTCGCGTGCCGCGCGGACAGCGTGGCCGTCAGGCTCGTCGGCCCCTCGACGGCGCCGCGCGCGGAAGCCAGCGCCTCCCAGGCCGCACCGTCCCAGACGTGGAGCGTCGCGAGGCGCTGCGGGTCGATGACGCCGTCCCACCGGACGGTCTGCCCCGCCACGTCGCCCTCCGCCGGGATCTCGAAGCGCTGGAACGCGACGTCGGCGGCGGGCGCCGCGTCGAGCGTCGCGCCGTCGCCCGGGACGAGCGCGTCGACGTCGGCCGGGCTCTCGCCCTCGACGTGCAGCACGTCGGTGGGCACCGCGGCGGTCTCGCCCTGCGCCGCGGCCACGGGCGAGCGCACGTCGGCGCGCGCGAACGTCGCCGTGACGTCACCGCCGCCAGGGGCGCTCACGCGCGCGCCCAGCTCGACGGAGCCCTCGACGCCGGTCGTGCCGGTCGCGGGGGTCAGGTCGGTCAGGACGTCCGGGACGCCGAGGCTCGTGAAGCCGATCTCGTGCGTGCTCGCGTTGCCGAGCACGTCCGTCGCCGTGACGACGAGGGTGTGCGCCCCGGGCTCGAGGCCCGGGCCGACGAGCGCGCCCGCCTCGACGGCCTCGCCGTCGAGCGTGACGGACGGGCCCTCGAGCACGCCCGACGCGTCCGTGAGCTCGACGGCGAGGCTGGTCGCCGTGGCGAGCTCGGCCCCGGCGGCGGGCGTGCTCGACGCGACGGCGGGGCCCGTGTTGTCGGTCGTGACCGTGCGCCGGGCCGTGGCCCCTGCGGCGGTCGAGGAGGTCAGGACGTGCTCGCCGTCGGCGAGGGCGGCGGTGTCGAGGTCCGCGCGCAGGCCGGGCGCCGGGGCGTCGGCGGCGGGGACGACGTCGAACGTGAGGACGGCCTCGCGCGGCTTGGTCGCGCTCGAGCCGCAGTCGCCGTCACCGAGCGAGTACGACGACGCGACGTCGACCGGGGTCGCGGTGCCGTGGCTCGGCACGAGGCCGATGCCCGAGATCGCGAAGTCGTCCCGGTTGTCGCCGCACGAGGTCGGGTAGGTGCCCGTGACGAACCGGACGGTGTTGCGGCCGGCTCCCAGGTACGCGTTGGGCACGTCGACGCGCACGGTCTCGCTCACGTAGTCGCGGTCGACGAGGTCGATGCGCTGGCCGTTGACGAGCAGGTGGTTGGCGTAACGGGCCTCGATCGAGTTCGAGCCCACGGTGAAGACGAACTGCGACGAGCCGGCGCCGAGGGTCGCAGTGGTGGCGAGCGGCGCGCCGTCGACCTCGATCCCCGTCGGGGCGTCGCCACCGGCGGGCGGGGTCGCGAGGACGGTCCGCGTGCCGTTGAGGAGCTCGCCGTCCGCCGGGGTCAGGGCCGGCGCGCCGGGCGCGGAGTTGTTCACGGTCACGCCGCTCGTCGCGGTCTGGCCCGACGCGGTCGTGGCCGTGAGGGTGTGCGCACCGTTCTCGAGCGTCGTCGTGTCGAGCTCGGCCGCGAGGCCGGTCGTCGCGGCCGGATCCTGGGCGACCGTGAACGTCAGGTCGGCCGTCAGGACGCGGGACGTGTTCGTCCCGCACGAGCCGTCGCCGAACTGGTAGGAGAAGCGGTTGCCGGAGCCGTCGGCGACCTCGCCGAGCAGCTCGAGCGAGACCTCGGTGAGGTCGAAGTCGTCGTAGTTCGAGCCGCACGACGTGGGGACGGCGCCCACGACGAACCGCACCGCGTTCTCCCCCTGGACCAGCAGGTCGTTCGGCACGTCGAGCGCGACGCGCTCGGAGACCATGTCCCGGTCGAGGTCGAGTCGCGTGCCGTTGACGAGCACGTAGCTGCCGTAGCGCTTCTCGATCGAGTTGCTGCCCACGTCGAAGAGGAGGCGCGACGTGGCGGGGGTCGCCGTGGCGCCCCCGAGCGGACGGCCGTCGACCGCCAGCTCGCGGACCGGGTCACCGGCCTGGACGGGCTGCGCCGTGACGGTCACCGTGCCGTCCAGGTACGTCCCGGGCGTCGGGTGGAGCACCGGGATCCCGCTCGGCTCCTCGGCCGCCGCGGCGGCGCGCTGCGTGGGCGCGCGGTCGGCGGCCACGGCCGCCGTCACGGGGAGCGCGGCCCCCACGGCGAGGCTCGCTCCGACCACGGCGGCGAGCCCTCGGCGTCTTCTCCGGGTGCGGGGCGTGTGCACGGGCGTGCGCATCGGTGTGTCCTTTCGTCGTCGACAGGCAAGGGCACGACCGTCCGGCGTCCGCGGCGAGCGCACCCGTACCGGACCATTCCGGGCACGGGTGAACTCTCGGACGAGACGGGACGAACGCGATCCGAACACCGGGAGACGGTCCGGTGCCCGGCACGGTGACGGGACGGGGACAGGGACGGAGGACGGAGCGCCCGGCGGGGAGCGCGCGACGACTCCGGCACCGGCACGGGTGCGGCGGACCCCGGGGACGACGCAGGCCGCCCACCCGGAGGGTGGACGGCCTGGTCAGGAAGGGTGCGCCATCAGGGACTCGAACCCCGAACCCGCTGATTAAGAGTCAGCTGCTCTGCCAATTGAGCTAATGGCGCGCGAGAGGGAACACTACCAGCGGCCACGGGTCGTCCTGCACGAGGGTCCCGCACCCGCCGCCGCCCCGGTCCCTCGACCGGCACGGCTCAGGCCGCCCGCGTGCGGACGGCCCGATCGGTGGTGGTGCGCCATCAGGGACTCGAACCCCGAACCCGCTGATTAAGAGTCAGCTGCTCTGCCAATTGAGCTAATGGCGCGCGAGAGAAAACACTAGCAGCCACGGGCGCGCCGGGAAAATCCGTTCCGCCCGTCCCCGTGTGACGTCGGCGACAGCCTCCGACGGGGCGCGTCGTGGCGACGTCGAGAGGCGCGCCTAGAGGTAGAGGCCCGTCCGGCCGTCCTCCTCGACCTCCTGGGACACGGCGTGCACGTCGCGCTCGCGCAGCAGCACGAGGTCCCGACCCCCGAGCTCGACCTCCGCGCGGTCATCCGGGTCGAACAGGACGCGGTCGCCCACGGCCACCTGGCGCACGTGCTCACCAGCGGCGACGACGACGGCCCACGCCAGGCGCTTCGGGCCCACGGCCGTCGCGGGGATGACGAGGCCCGCCGAGCTCTGGCGCTCGCTCGCGTCGACCTCCGGGTCGACGAGGAGCCGGTCGTGCAGCATCCGGATCGGCAGGTCACGGGCCGCCGGCCGGGCGGAGGACGAACGGGGCGAGGAGGGGGAGGGCGCGGACGTCGTCTTGCTCACAGCCACAACGCTACCGGTGCCGCGACGCCTCACCTACGCTCGAACCCACACCCTGGCCGGACCGAAGGAGATCCATGTCCACGCGCCTCACCGTCGGCGACACCGCTCCCGACTTCACCCTGCCCGCCGCCGACGGCAGCACCGTCACGCTCTCCGACCTGCGCGGCAAGCACGTCGTCGTCTACTTCTACCCGGCCGCCGGCACCCTCGGCTGCACGACCGAGGCGTGCGACTTCCGCGACAGCCTCGCCTCGCTCCAGGGCGCGGGGTACTCGGTCGTCGGCGTCTCCCCCGACCCCGTGGACAAGATCGCGGCGTTCGTCGAGGCCGAGCACCTCACGTTCCCGCTCGTCTCCGACGTCGACAAGACGGTCCTCGAGGCGTACGGCGCGTGGGGCGAGAAGAAGCTCTATGGCAAGACCGTCGTGGGCGTCATCCGCTCGACGGTCGTCGTCGACCCCGACGGCACGGTCGAGCTCGCGCAGTACAACGTCAAGGCGACGGGCCACGTGGCCAAGCTGCGCCGCGACCTGGGCATCGACCCGAAGTAGCCGTCGCGGCGCGAGCGCTGCGTCCCCGCACGAGCGCGGCGTCCTCGGACGCGTCGCCCGACCGGGAGCGCAGCGCTCGCGCCGTAGACTGACCACCGCGCGCGAGTGGCGTAACTGGCAGCCGCGCCAGGTTTAGGTCCTGGTGTCCTCGGACGTGCGGGTTCGAGTCCCGCCTCGCGCACCATAGACGACCTACTGTCTACATCACGGGTAAGTACGCCGGCCCGCAGGTGGGACTGCCCCAGCATCGGTTGGCTCCTGATCTGTGAGGACTGCGGTCCTCGCTGGAAGGATGTCCCGCTTCCCAAGCCCTATCGCGCCGAGTTCCGTCGTGATGTGGGCGCCGTTGCCCGCCAGTGCGGCTCGATCGCTCAGATTGCCAAGCACTTCGGGATCACCGAGTCCTGTCTCCGTACTTGGCTCGAGGCGGCCGATGGCGAAGACGGCGGGCAGCCCGGTGTAACGAAGCAGGAGTCGGCCGAGCTGCGCGATAGCGCATCCCTACCTCCCGCTGCGAGCCCGCCACCGCTTGGCGATGACCGCGCCCCCTGACATTCGCATGCGCCACTCGGCCATCTCGACGCTGACATCGAACTGACGGGCGACGGTCTCGGGCGCACGGCCGTACATCGCCGCGCGCTTGGCCGCTTCAGGCGGCACCAGTAGCGCCCCGGCGAGTTCGGCCGCCTCCTGTTCCTGCACCTTCCCCGTCCCAGTGCACCCGCCATCCTCATCGAGCCACGTCGTGCCGAGCACGTGTTCGGCAACGATGTGTGCCACCTCGTGGGCGAGGTTCGAGCGCACTCGAACCGGCGAGTGGGCAGGGTTGAACACGATGATCTGCCCGGTCCCGTCCCGTATCAGCCCTGCAGACCACAGATGCGGCGCGAACCGAGTGAAGTGGGCTACTGCGACCTCGCTTGCACCGACAGCTGCCGCCGAGACGATCGGGATGCTGTACTCCTCCGACCATCGGTCGAAGTCGAAGGGAGATTGGCCGTCCAGATCGAGTTCGGAGCGCACTTCGCTCGCGAGCCTCTGCAGCGCGGCCTTGGATGCTGCTGCCATGCTGTCATCCGTCCGCCGACTGGCGGGCACGTACGTGCCGCAGCGTCGCGGAAAAGATCTCCTCGAGGTACCGCTTGTCGTCATCTGCGAGGTCTCGCCGAGCACGAAGTAGCGCGCTCACCTCGCTGGCGAGCTCCGGCGGAGGAGCACCGTCCTGGCTGCGCGTGGTCGCAGAAGCAGCCGGATCGACGAGGAACTCGTCGGCAGACATGTTCAGCCAGCGCGTGATCTTCGCGTACGAAGGCAGGTCAGGTTGCTGACCGTTACGAAGCCGAGACAGGAGCGCCGGGCTGACGCCGATCTCTCCGGCGGCTTGGCGCCAGGTGCCCCCCTGGGCCGTGATCCTTGCCTCCAGGACGCGTGCCAACTGCTCGACATTCACCGTTCGACTCATGGCTCGAGTGTCTCCACGACCCGAGCGTATCAGTAGCGACACGCGGTTGCGCCACCGATGCGAGACCGTTACGGTGCAGATACGACGTTGCAGCAGCGCAACCCCGGATGCAAGGAGGAAGTCGATGGCCACCAACACGGGTAAAGGTCACCGGCGAGGGGCGGTGACTGGCCGGTCCCAGACCTACAACCCGCGAACCAAGTCGTTCGTGAAGCGGGACTCTGGGACAGGCCGGTTCATGGACGGCAAGAGCGATGGGCGTCCGTTCAAGGGCGTCAGGAAGGAGAACTGATCATGGCGCGCAAGCGATACGACGTGGTCTACCGGTCCGTCTCGGACAAGTGGAACGTGACGCACCAGCAGACCACGCTCTCGACGCACTTCACCAAGGAAGCGGCCGTCAGTGCCGGCGTCGACGTGGCGAGGCGCAACGCGCCGAGCCAGCTGATCATCCACCGCAAGGACGGCACGATCGAGGACGAGCGCACCTACGGCGACGACCCCTACCCCCCGCGCGGGTGACGCGCCAGTCGGGGCGGGCTGCCCACGTTCTGGGGCAGCCCGCCCGCCAAATCCCTGAGGCACGGAGGAGTCTTCCACGCCGGATCAATGGGAGTTCGAAACTGGCTCGTCGACAGTGGTCGGCGCGGCGTTGTGGCGCCACACGGGTGGAAGTCGGCCGACTCGCAGACGAGGGAGGTGCGCGGTCGACCAGACGACCCCGCTCCTTTTCCATCGCCTTCAGTACCGCCTCGGCCAGCGCACCAGCGCCGATGAGACTGCAGTTTCTCTGCACGATCCGCACCGTCGCGCCAGTTCCGGGCGCGGGGCAATTAGTAGGTTGCCGTCCAGGTCGCGGAGCTGCGGGGACGACACGCTCCCAATGCCCTGCACGCCCCCGACGACCTCGACCCGGGGGCGTCGAGGGCGCTCGCACGGCTGCGAGGTCGTCGACCCACCGGAAGAACCTCGGCCTCGTCGGCCGTGAGCGCGGTGACGGTGCCGTCCAGCGCGAGGTCGAGCGCCCCGGGGGCGCGCCATCCGTCGCGATGCCCGCACCCGAGGAGGCGCTGCGACGACCCTGCCACGGGCGCTGGCGCCCGCCGACGGGATTCACCCGCCCATCAACTGGACGCCCGTCCAGTTGGGCGGCTAGCCTGACGCCAGAGCCGGTGTCCGCACCATTGCCCCCTGCCGGTGCGGGCACCGGCTTCTTCCGTCGAGGCGCACCCTGCGCGCGCACGACGGCCTCTGACCGAGACGCGAACGGCCCGGCACCTCCAGGTGCCGGGCCGTTCGCGTGCGCGGGGACGGGTCAGGCGTCCTGCGCCGGGGTCCCGTCGTTCGCCGCGGCGATCTGGCGACGCACGTCGTCCATGTCGAGGCCCTTGACGGCGTCCACGACCTGCTTGAGCGCGGGCGCGGGGAGCGCACCCGGCTGGGAGAAGACGAGGATGCCCTCGCGGAAGGCCATGAGCGTCGGGATCGACGTGATGTTCGCGGCCGCCGCGAGGCCGCGCTCGGCCTCGGTGTCGATCTTGCCGTGCACCACGTCCGGGTTCTCCTCCGACGACGCCTCGAACACCGGGGCGAACATCTTGCACGGTCCGCACCAGTCGGCCCAGAAGTCGACGAGGACGATGTCGTTCTCGGTGATCGTCTGCTCGAAGGTGGACTCGGTGAGCGTCTGCGTGGCCATGGATGATCCTCCTGGGACGGTGGGGGTGTCTGCCTCGTAGAGCAACGATCCTCCCCCACGTATTCCCCTCGCTCTCCCGGCACGGCGTGGACCTCGACCCGCCCCGGGCGCGACCAGCCTCTACGCTGCCCCTGTGACGAACGCCACCGCTTCCCCCCGGCTCTCGCGCGCCACCATCGCCGGCTACGCCGCCGGCTCCGTCGGCACCGGGGGCTTCGGCACCCTGCCCGGCCTCGTGCTGCTCGTGTACCTGACCGACGCGCTCGCGGTGCCCGCCGCGGTCGCGGGGCTCATCGTCACCGGCGCGAAGGTCTGGGACGTCGTCATCGACCCGTTCATCGGGTACGGCTCCGACCGCGACCTCGCCCGCACCGGCTCGCGCCGGCGCTTCATGACGATCGGCGCCCTCACGCTGCCCGTCTTCTTCGCGCTGACGTTCGCCGTCCCCGCCGCGGCCGGGCCCACCGCGGCGGCGATCTGGGTGCTCGTCGCGTTCCTCCTCGCCGCGACGGCGTTCTCGCTCTTCCAGGTCCCGTACATCGCCCTGCCGGCCGAGCTCGACCCCACCTACGACGGCCGCACGCGGCTGCTCGCGTGGCGCGTCGCGGCGCTCGCGTTCGCGATCCTGCTGTTCGGCGCGGGCGGCCCCGCGCTGCGCGGGGGCGGCGACTCGACCTCGGGCTACCTCGTCATGGGCGTCGTGTCCGGCCTCGTCATCGGCGCCGGGATGCTCGTCGCCACCCGCGTCGCCCCACGCACGCCGGGCGCCCGGGACGCGGGCTCGCCCGTCGGGACGACGACGCCGCTCGCCCCCGCCGCCTCGACGTCCGCCTCGCGCGCGTGGACCGTCGCGGTCCGCGAGGCGTTCGACGCGCTGCGCCGCTCGCGGCCGTTCCGCACGCTGCTGTCCGCGTTCTTCCTCCAGGCGGTCGCCACCGGCCTCATGCTCGCGGGCGCGGCCTACGTCGCCCGGTACGTCCTCCACGACGAGGCCGCGGTGAGCTACCTCTTCGCCGCCCTCATCGCCCCCGCCCTGCTCTGCATGCCCCTGTGGACCCGGCTCGCGCGCCGCGACGGGAAGGAGCGCGGCTTCGTCGTCGCCACGGTGCTCTTCGCCGTCGCCGCACTGGGGATGGTGCCGCTCCTCTGGGCGCCCGGCGCGTGGGTGTACGGCCCGACGGCCCTCGCCGGGATCGCCTACGCGGGCATGCAGGCGCTGCCGCTCGCGATGCTCCCGGACGTCATCGCCCACGACGCGCGCACGCACGGCGAGGGGCGCGGCGGGGCGTTCAGCGGCGTGTGGACGGCGGGCGAGACCACGGGCATGGCGCTCGGCGCCGCGGTGCTCTCGCTCGTCCTCGGCATCACGGGCTACGTGTCGTCGCGCGCCGGGGAGACCGTGGCGCAGCCGACCGCGGCCGTCGACGGCATCGCCCTGGCGTTCTCGGTCGTCCCCGCGGTCCTCGTGCTGACAAGCCTCGTACCGCTCGTACGGTACGGTCTGCGCAAGGGGGACATCGACGACACAGCACCGGAGCTGCCGCGTGACCACGCCTCCACCGACCGAGCGCACGACTGACCCCTCCTCGGAGCACTCCGGGGGCGCGCCGGGCGACGTCCCGCTGCGCACGGACGGGATCCTCGACCGGCTCGCCGCGCTCCGCGCCGCCGACGCCCCCACGCACGGGGGCCGCGTCCTGTCCTACGTCTACGACCCGGGTCTCGCCGAGCTCGACGAGCTCGCCGCCGCGGCCGCCCGCGCGGTCCAGCCCGTCAACGGCCTCGACCCGACCACGTTCACCTCAGTGGCCGTCATGGAGTCCGAACTCGTCGCCTTCGCCCGGGCCATGCTCCGTGGGCCCGCTGCGGGGCCGGACGCCGTCGTGGGCTCGGTGACGTCGGGCGGGACCGAGAGCTGCCTCCTCGCCGTGAAGATCGCCCGCGACGCCGCCCGCGCGGCCCGGCCCGGCGTGCGCCCGCGCGTCGTCGCCCCGGTGAGCGTGCACGCGGCGTTCCGCAAGGCCGCGCAGTACCTCGACGTCGACCTCACGCTCGTGCCGGTCGACCCCGCGACCGGCACGCTCGCCGCCGCCGACCTCGTCGCGGCGCTCGACGGCGGGCCCGACGGCGACGACGTCGCGCTGGTCGTCGTGTCCGCGCCGTCGTACCCGCACGGCGTCGTCGACCCGGTGGCCGAGGTCGCCGCCGCGGCCGCCGCGCGCGGCGTGCCGGTGCACGTGGACGCGTGCGTCGGTGGGTGGGTCCTGCCGTTCTGGGAGGACGCGGGCGGCGAGCAGGTGCCCGCGTTCGACTTCTCCGTGCCCGGTGTGACGAGCATCTCCGCGGACGTGCACAAGTACGGCTACGCCCCCAAGGGCACGTCGGTCCTGCTCGTGCGCGGCCGCGACCGGCAGCGCCGCCAGTTCTTCGCGACGACGGGCTGGCCCGGCTACCCGGTGGTCAACCCGACGACGTCCGGCTCGCGCTCGGCGGCCCCGCTCGCCGCGGCGTGGGCCGTGAGCCAGGCCCTCGGGACGCCCGGGTACACGGCCCTCACCGCACGGTGCGTGCGCGCGACCCGGGCGCTGCGTGCGGCGATCGAGGGGATCGACGGGCTGCGCGTCGTCGGCCACCCGACCGGCCCCCTCGTCGCGGTGGCCTGCGACGAGTCCGTCCCGGCCGCGCGGCAGGTCGACCCGCACCTGTGGGCCGACGCCGTCCGGTCGCTCGGCTGGAGCCTCCAGCCCCAGCCCGGGCTCGCGCAGGACGACGGGACCCACCTGCCGCACACGACCCACCTGACGGTCACCCCCGTGACGGAGGCGGGCGTCGAGGGCCTCGTGGCGGCGCTCGTCCAGGGGGCCGACGCCGTCCGCGGCGAGCCGCGCCCCGACGTGAGCGCCGTGCTCGGCGCGCTCGCGGGGGCGTTCGCCCCGGGCACCGACGGCGCTGCGCCGGAGCCCACCGCCGACGCCGTCTGGGAGGCGCTGCTCGCGGCGCTCGCCGTGGACGGCGGCGAGCGCGGCGGGACGGCCCGCTCCGTCCTGCCCGACCGGCTCGCGCCGCTCATGGCCGTCATGGAGGTGCTGCCGGCGGCGGTGGCGGAACGGGCGCTCGTCGAGATCGTCGCGCGGGTCGCCGAGCCGCCCGCCGGTCCCGGCGCGCCGTGAGCGGACTCGCCCCGGCGCACCGCACGGGGTAGAACAGTCGCGTGACCGACACCGCCGACTTCGTGCCCGACGACTTCTCCCACGAGAACCCGCAGCCCGCGGGCTGGCTCAGCCCGGAGGAGATCGCGGTCGCCCGTGCGCAGCTCCCGCTCGTCTACGTCGACGCCGTCCCGGTGCGGGTCGACGACTCGGGCGACGTCGTCGCGGTCGGGCTCCTGCTGCGCGTCACGCCGGAGGGCATGATGACGCGCGCCCTGGTCTCCGGCCGCGTGATGTTCCACGAGCGCATCCGCGACGCCCTGCTGCGGCACATCGAGAAGGACCTGGGCCCGGTCGCGCTCCCCCAGGTCCCCGCGTCGCCGCAGCCGTTCACGGTCGCCGAGTACTTCCCGACGCCGGGCATCACCTCCTACCACGACCCCCGCCAGCACGCGGTGTCGCTCGCGTACGTGGTGCCGGTGACGGGCGACTGCCGCCCGCAGCAGAACGCGCTCGAGCTCGCGTGGCTCACGCCCGAGCAGGCGTGCAGCGACGAGGTGCAGCTCGAGATGCGGGGCGGCCAGGGGGTGCTGCTGCGCCAGGCGATGGCGTACGTGGGCCGCCTCCCGTGACGGGCGCACCGCGCGTCCCGGCGGCCGGACGCCGGATCGCCGCCGCTCGGGTGCTCCACGCGCTCGTGGCGCTCGCCGCGCTCACGGGCGTCGCCATGGAGCTCGTCATCGCGCTGGTCGACGGGCCCGGCACGGCCCCGAGCCAGGCCGAGCGGCTCGTGCGCCTCTTCTCCTACTTCACGATCCAGTCGAACCTGCTCGTCGGGATCGTCTCGGTCCTCCTCGCGGTGCGGCCCGAGCGCGACGGCCCGGTGCTCCGCGTCGCGCACCTCGACGCGCTGCTGTGCATCGCCGTCACCGGCCTCGTCTACAACACCGTCCTGCGCGGTCTCGCCGAGCTGAGCGCCGCCGGCCAGGTCTCGAACCTGCTCCTGCACCTGCTCGCGCCCGTGCTCGCCGTCGCGGCGTGGCTCCTCGTCGGTCCGCGCCCCCGGGTCGACGCCGCGACGGTGTGGTGGTCCGTCGTCTACCCCCTCGCATGGATCGCGTACACGTTCGTCCGAGGCGCGGCCGTCGGCTGGTACCCGTACCCGTTCCTCGACGTGAGCGCGCTCGGCCTGGGCCGGGCGCTGGTCAACACGGCGGTCGTCGCGGTCGTCTTCCTCGCGCTGGCGTGGGTCGTGCGCCTCGTCGACGCGCGGCTGCGCCCGGCCCCCTGACGCCTCGTCCACCGGACGACGGCGAGCCAGGGACCAACGACCCCCGCGCTCCGTCCGCTCGGCCCTGGGCCGGGCGTGCCCTCGCCCGGAGGCTGGACGGAGGGGACCCGTCCGGTCCGGACGGGCGTTCGACGAAGGGGCGCGCCATGGATGCCGCAGTGGTCTACGAGTCGATGTACGGGAACAGCGAGCGGGTCGCGCAGGCCGTCGCCGAGGGGCTGAGCGAGACGGTCCGCGTGACGGTGGTCGACGTGACCGACCCCGCGGCGAGCCCCGAGGCGCTCCGGCACATGGGCCTCGTCGTCGCCGGCGGCCCGACCCACGCCTTCGGCATGACCCGGCCCACGACCCGCGCCGAGGCCGTGCAGCGCGCGAGCGGCGACGTGTCCGACCGCGCGACGGGACTGCGCGAGTGGGTCGATTCCGTCCCGCGCCAGGACGAGACGCGCCTGGCCGCGACGTTCGACACGCGCGTCACCAAGGTCAAGCCCCTGCCCGGCTCCGCCGCGCGCGGCGCGGCCAAGGTGCTGCGCCGCGCCGGCTTCCGCCTGGTCACTCCCCCGGCGTCGTTCTACGTCGGGGACGTCGAGGGGCCGCTCGACGACGGCGAGCTGGACCGCGCCCGGGCGTGGGGCCGCGCGCTGGGCAAGGTGCTCGTGCCCGCGGCGAGCCCGGCCGAGGGCCGCTGAAGCTCCCGCGGTTGGTAGGGATCGGGGTCGGTGCCGCCGCGGATCCGTACCGCCGCGGATCCGTGCCGTCGCGCGTCGGTGCCGTCGCAGGTCGTGCCGGTCTCGCCGCCGGGGTCAGCCCCCGAGCTCGAGCCTCGGCCAGTCGTCGAGGTCCTCGCGCATCCGACGGTCGTGCGTCGCGACGACCACGGCCGCGGGCGTGACCCGCAGCGCCTGCGTGAGCTCGTCGACGAGGTCGATCGAGAGGTGGTTGGTCGGCTCGTCGAGGATCAGCACGTGCGGCGCGGCCAGGAGCGCCCGGGCGAGGTCGAAGCGGCGCCGCTGCCCCGCGGACAGCTCGCGCAGCGGGCGCTCCAGGTCCTCCTCGGTCAGCAGGCCGAGGAACGCGACCGGCACGAGGTGGTCCGGGTCCAGGCGTCCCGCGTCGAGCAGCTCGAGGGCCTCGCGCGCGTACTCGTCGAACCCGGTGCGGTCCTCGGCCTCGGGGGGCAGCGCCGGGCCCTCCTGCGCGACCACGCCCAGCCGTGCGCCGTCGACCACGGACCGTGCCCCGCGGTCGAGGGGCACCAGTCCCGCGAGCGCCGCGAGGAACGTCGACTTGCCGCTGCCGTTCGGCCCGGTGACGAGGAGCCGGCCCGAGGGCGGGAGCGCGACCCGGGTCCCGGGCAGGTCGAGGCGCGCGCCGCCGTCGGGCCCGACGCGCGGGCTGCGCAGCTCGAGGACCGGGTCGCCCGGGTCCCAGCCCGGCGACATCGCGGGCAGCTCGGGGAAGACGAGCTGGAGCGGCGGCACCGGGACCTCGACGGCCTCCGCCTCGAGCTGCTGGAGGCGCCGGTCCGCGGCCTTGACGTGGATGCGGGCCCGCGTCGCGCGACGGTGCTTCTGGCTGCCCTTGGGCGGGCGCCACTCGTCGGACAGCCCCTCGTACGACGCGTCGAGCACCGCCGCGAGCTTCTCCGCGCGCTTCTGCTCCGCACGGAACCGCTGGCGCCAGCGGTGCAGCGCCTGGTTCTTGGCGAACCGGTAGGACAGGTAGCCCGGCTGCCCGTAGAGCACCGGCTTCCCGTCCATGGCCGGGTCGAGGTCGAGGATCTCGGTCGCGACGTCGTCGAGGAGCTGCCGGTCGTGCGTGACCATCACCACGCCGCCGCGCCACGCGACGAGCTCGCCCGTGAGGAAGTCGATCCCGCCGGTGTCGAGGTGGTTGGTCGGCTCGTCGAGGAGGAGCAGGTCGGCACGCTCGGCGAGCCGGCACGCGAGCCGCACGCGGTAGCGCTCGCCGACGGACAGGGTCGCGAGCTCGCGGTCCCGGTCGCGGCACGCGCCGAGCCGCGAGAGCGCGACGTCGACGCGCCGGTCCGCGTCCCACACCGCGAGGTGCTCGGCCCGCCCGAGGATCTCCGTGAGCTCGGCGAGGTCGCCGGCCTCGTGGTCGAAGTCGCGTGCTGCCGCCTCGAGCTCCGCCGCGACCGCCCGCAGCCCGCGGAGCGTCGCGGCGACGAGCGTGCCGACCGTCTGGCCCGGCGCGATCGCGAGCTCCTGCTCGACGAGCGCGAGCGAGCCCGCGCGCCGGACCTCCCCGCGGCTCGGCGCGAGGTCCCCCGACAGCACGTGCAGCAGCGTCGACTTGCCCGTGCCGTTCTCCCCCACCACCCCGAGCCGCGTCCCCGCCGCGACGCGCACCCCGACCCCGTCGAGGACGGGTCGTCCGGGGTAGGCGAAGGCGAGGTCGTCGGCGGCAAGATGCACGGGGACTACCTTATGGTCCGCGAGATCGGCCCCCGCGGCGCGAGATCGACCTCCCGAGGGTCGATCTCGACCGTACGGGCCGATCTCGCGAGCGGGGTACGGTCGAGCCCATGAGCACCGCGCCCTCCGGACCGGACCACGCGAACGTCCCGTCTCCCGCCGCCGGCACCCCCGGGACGACGACGGCGTCCCCGACGGACCGGGCCACGACCGGGGCCGTGGCGCTCGCCGTCGCGCTCGACGTCGTGAGCGTCCTCGCCTTCGCCGCCGGTGGCCGCGCGACCCACTCCGCGAACAGCCCCCTGACCGCCGTCGCCGGCATCGCGTGGCCGTTCCTCGTCGGCCTCGCGGTCGCGTGGATCGTGCTGCGCGCGTGGCGACGCCCGCTCGCGCCCTGGCCCGTCGGTGTCGGCGCGTGGGCGCTGACGTGGGCCGTCGGCATGGCCCTGCGGGCCCTGACGGGCGAGGGCCTCGCCGTGCCGTTCCTCGTGGTCTCCGCGCTGTTCCTGCTCGCGACGCTCGTCGGGTGGCGCCTCGTCGCCACGCTCGTCACGCGCTTCCGCGCGGCCCGCGCCCCGAGGTAGAGGCGTGGTCGCCCGAGGCAGAGGCGTGGTCTGGGACCGGGCCTCTCCCTCGCCGTACCGGGCCTCTACCTCGACGAGAGGACGGTCACGATCTCCGGTGCGAGCGCGCGGAACGCCTTGCCCCGGTGGCTGACGGCGTTCTTCTCCGCGGGGCTGAGCTCGGCCGCGGAGCGGGCGGGCGCGCCGGGGTCCGGCTGCTCGTCCGGCAGGAGGATCGGGTCGTACCCGAACCCGTTCTCACCGCGCGGTGCGGTCAGAAGGGTCCCGCGCATCTCGCCGGTGCGCACCACCTCGGTGCCGTCCGGCGTGACGAGCGCCGCCGCGCACACGAAGCCCGCTGCCCGGTGCTCGGCGGGCACGTCGCCGAGCTGGGCGAGCAGGAGCTCGAGGTTCGCGACGTCGTCGCCGTGCCGCCCGGCCCAGCGCGCCGAGAAGATCCCGGGGGCGCCGCCGAGCACGTCGACGGCGAGGCCCGAGTCGTCCGCGACGGCGGGCAGCCCCGTGGCCGCGACGAGCGCGCGCGCCTTGATGAGCGCGTTCTCCGCGAACGTCACGCCGTCCTCGACCGGCTCGGGCGCGCCCACGTCGCCCGCGCCGACGATCGCCTCGGGCGCGAGCTCGAGCCCCGGGTGCGCGTCGAGCTCAGCGGCCAGGATGGCTCGCAGCTCGGCGATCTTGCCCGGGTTGTGCGTCGCGAGGACGAGGCGCGCGCCGTCGGGCACGACGACGCCCGTCGCCCCGGGCGCGCCGCTCACCGCGCGTCCGCCGCGAGCGCCGCGCGCTGGATCGCGGTGAGGTCGGCCGTGCCTGCCACCGCGAGGTCGAGCAGCGCGTCGAGCTCGGCACGGTCGAACGGCGCGTGCTCCGCCGTGCCCTGCACCTCGACGAACGTCCCGGAGCCCGTGACGACGACGTTCATGTCCGTCTCGGCGCGCACGTCCTCGACGTACGGGAGGTCGAGCATGGGCGTGCCGTCGATGATCCCGACGCTCACCGCCGCGACGGAGTCGGTCAGCACGGGCTTGCCGCCCGTGATGTGGCCGTGCCGCTGGCCCCACGCGACGGCGTCGGCGAGCGCGACGTAGGCGCCGGTGATCGCCGCGGTGCGCGTGCCGCCGTCGGCCTGCAGGACGTCGCAGTCGAGCACGATCGTGTTCTCGCCGAGCGCCGAGACGTCGATGATCGCGCGCAGGGACCGGCCGATGAGACGCGAGATCTCGTGCGTGCGCCCGCCGATCCTGCCCTTGACCGACTCGCGCTGGCTGCGCTCGTTCGTCGCGCGCGGCAGCATCGCGTACTCGGCGGTGACCCAGCCCTCGCCCGACCCCTTGCGCCAGCGCGGCACGCCCTCCGTGAACGACGCCGCGCACAGCACGCGCGTGCGACCGAACTCGACGAGCACGCTGCCCTCGGCCTGGTCGAGCCAGTGGCGGGTGATGGTCACGGGGCGGAGCTGGTCGGGCGTGCGGCCGTCGGCGCGCAGGCGCGCGCCCGTGTCCGAGGACGATGCGGGGATGGTCATGCCGCCACCCTACCGACCACCCGGCACCCGCTGAGTGCCGGGTGTCTGTCGTCACGACGCCGTGCGGGCGACAGGTCCCCCGCACTCAGGGACTAGAGGTCGAACACCGCGCCCGTCGTCGCGACGTCGACCGGACCCGCGTACGACTCGCGCGCTTCCGCGCGGGAGCGTTCGGGGTCGTTCCACGCCGGGAGGTGCGTCAGCACCAGGCGGTGCGCGCCGGCCGCCGTCGCGACCTCGCCCGCCCGGCGCCCCGTGAGGTGGATGCCGCGCTCGACGCCGTCGTCGCGGCCCTCGTGGAACGCGGCCTCCGACAGCAGCAGGTCGGCGTCCCGCGCGAGCTCGACGACGCCGTCGCACGCGTCGGTGTCGCCCGTGTACGCGAGCACGGCCCGCTCGCCGGGCCGCGCGGACGAGGGCCCGGTGACCCGCACGCCGTACGCCTCGACGGGGTGGAACACGCGATAGGGCTCCAGCGTGAACGGCCCCACCTGGACGGGCGCGCCCGGGTCCCAGACCCGCACGTCGAGCTCCTCGGTCATCCCGTCGCCCGGCTCGGCGCCGTACGCCGCCTCGATGCGCGCGGCCGTCCCCGACGGACCGAGCACCGTCAGCCGGCTCGGCACCCCGGTCCGGGTCGAGCCGCGCTCGGGGTGGTAGCGCAGGTAGACGTACAGCCCGCAGACGTCGACGAAGTGGTCGGGGTGCAGGTGCGACAGCACGACCGCGTCGAGGTCGAGCGGGTCCACGAACCGCTGGAGCGCACCCAGCGACCCGTTCCCGAGGTCGAGCACGACGTTCCACTCGCGCGCCTCGAAGCCCGCGGCCGCGGCCTCGGCGGCCGGGACCTGGACGAGGTACGACGACGCGGGCGACTCGGGCCCGGCGAACGACCCCGAGCACCCGACCGTGACGAGGCGCATCAGGCCGCCTCCACGCGGAGCACCTCGGGGCCGAGGAAGCGGCGCGCCAGGTGCTCGAACGGCTCCGCGCTGCCCGTCGCGAGGAAGCGGTGCTGCGGCGGCCCCGCGTCGCGCGAGCGCTCGAGGTCGTGCGCGACGAGCGTGCGGTAGACGTCCTTGGCGGTCTCCTCCGCGCTCGACACGAGCGTGACCTCCTCGCCCATGACGTAGGAGATCGCGCCCGTCAGGAGGGGGTAGTGGGTGCACCCGAGCACGAGCGTGTCGACGCCCGCCGCCTTGACCGGGTCGAGGTAGCGGTGCGCGACCTCCAGCACCTCGGGCCCCGACGTCACGCCCTGCTCGACGAGGGGCACGAAGTCCGGGCACGCCTGGGTCGTCAGGTGCAGGCCCGGCGTGACGGCGAACGCGTCCTCGTAGGACCTCGACGTGATGGTGGCGCGCGTCCCGATGACCCCGATCCGCCCCGAGCGCGTCGCCGCGACCGCGCGCCGCGCCGCCGGGAGGATCACCTCGACGACCGGCAGGCCGTGACGCTGCGTGTACCGCTCGCGGGCGTCGCGCAGGACCGCCGAGGAGGCCGAGTTGCACGCGATGACCAGCATCTTCACGCCGTCGTCGACGAGCTGGTCCATGATCGCCAGCGCCATCGCCCGGACCGCCGCGAGCGGCTTGGGCCCGTAGGGGCCGTTCGCGGTGTCCCCGATGTAGAGGAGGGACTCGTTCGGGAGCTGGTCCAGGATCGAGCGCGCGACGGTCAGGCCGCCCACGCCCGAGTCGAAGATCCCGATGGGAGCGTCGTTCACCCGCCCGAGCCTACTGGCGCGCCCGCGCGCGGGGCGCACCGAACCGCGGCTGCCGCCTGTGGCAGCGCCCACAGGGCGGTCGCCCGTCCGGCCCGACGCGCGGCACGACCCTCAGGGCCGGCCGCGCCCCGCGCGCAGGTCGGCGAGCATGCCGTCCACGAGCGACTCCTGGAGCAGTCCCGTGAGCAGGAACACGCTCACGAGGAAGCGGCGCGGCGCGCCGCCCACCTCGCCGTCGTCCGGGCCGTCGTCGCCCTCGCGGTCCAGCTCGTCGTACAAGCCCTCGACCTGCTCGTCGGTCCGCAGGCCGAGCCGCTCCGCGAGCACGAGGCGGACGTCCGTCAGTGCCCCCGCCACGTCCTCGGCCTCGTCGCGCGCGACCGTGAACGGGGCCACCTCGGCGGGCTCCGGGTCCACGAGCAAGCGCGCCAGCCGCACCAGCCGCCCGACCTTGCGCGCCGCGAGGTCGTCCTGCGTGAACCGCCGGAACTCGGCAGCCACCTCGACGTCGTCCGACGCGTCGGGGAGCAGACGACGCACCGCCGGGTCGGGCGGGGGCGTCGCGTCCGACCCGTGCCCACCGGGCACCGGGCCCGTCCAGCCGGCGGGCGCCCACCCGTCGCCGGGCCCGGACGGCCCGGGCTCCCCCGGCACCCGACCGGGCACGCCCTCCTGGAGCATCTGCGCGACGTCGCCCGCGAGCTGGGCCAGCACGATCCGTTCCGACGGCTCGAGCTCTGCGACGTACCCGTGCGCCTCCGCGCGGAACGGCCTCACTGCTCGCCGTCCTTCTGGAGCGTCGCCCACAGCCCGTACGAGTGCATCGCCTGCACGTCGACCTCCATGCGCTCGCGGTCGCCCGTCGACACGACGGCACGACCCTCCTGGTGCACCTGGAGCATGAGCTCGTGGGCGCGCTCCGCGGCGTACCCGAAGTAGGACTCGAACACGTACGCGACGTAGCTCATGAGGTTGACCGGGTCGTTCCACACGAGGGTGACCCACGGGCTGTCGGGGAGGACGGACTCGTCGACCCGGGTCGCCTCCTCGGGCACGGTCACGGACGCCCGCGCGCCGACGGCGCGGGTGAAGATCGGCTGGGGGCTCACGCCACCACTGTATTCGTGGGCCTGTCGACACCCGTCGTGCCCGTCGCTGCCCTACCGTATTCCGCATGAGCCTCGCCGATCCGGGCAGCGTCGCCCTCTCCCCGACCGACAGCGCTGCCTCGCCGGGACAGGCCGGCCCGGTCCCGCAGCGCCCGCCGTACCGGCCGGTCGCGTCGACCGCCCTGCTCACCGACCGCTACGAGCTGACGATGCTCCAGGCCGCGCTCGCGGACGGCACCGCCGACCGGCACTGCCTGTTCGAGGTCTTCACGCGCCGCCTGCCCCCCGGGCGGCGCTACGGGGTCCTCGCGGGGACCGGACGCGTCCTCGAGGCGCTCTCGTCGTTCCGCTTCGGGGCCGAGGAGCTCGACTGGCTGCACGCGCAGTCCGTCGTCGACGACCGCACCCTCGAGTTCCTCGCCGGGTATCGGTTCACCGGGACGATCACCGGGTACGCCGAGGGCGAGGTCTTCTTCCCGCACTCCCCCGTGATGACCGTCGAGGGCACGTTCGCCGAGGCGGTCCTGCTCGAGACGCTCGTGCTGTCGATCCTCAACTACGACTCCGCCGTCGCCTCGGCCGCGTCGCGCATGACGAGCGCCGCCGTCGAGCGCCCCTGCCTCGAGATGGGCGCGCGGCGCGCGCACGAGCAGGCCGCCGTCGCCGCGGCGCGTGCCGCCGTCGTCGGCGGGTTCGCCGGGACCTCGAACCTCGAGGCAGGACGCCGCTACGGGCTCGCGACCATCGGCACGGCCGCGCACGCGTTCACGCTCCTGCACGACGACGAGGAGTCCGCCTTCGCGTCGCAGGTCGCCTCCCTCGGGCCCGAGACCACGCTCCTCGTCGACACCTACGACGTGCGCAAGGGGGTCCAGAACGCGGTCCGGGCCGCCGGCGGGCGCCTCGGCGCCGTCCGTCTCGACTCGGGCGACCTCGGTGTCCTCGCCGTCGAGGTGCGGCGCCAGCTCGACTCGCTCGGTGCGCACGACACGAAGATCACCGTCACGTCCGACCTCGACGAGTACGCCATCGCGTCGCTCGCCGCCGCCCCGGTCGACTCCTACGGCGTGGGCACGTCGCTCGTCACCGGCTCCGGCGCGCCGACGTGCGGCATGGTCTACAAGCTCGTCGCGCGCGCCGACTCCACCGGCGTGCTCCAGCCCGTCGCCAAGGCGTCCACGGCCAAGACCAGCACCGGCGGGCGCAAGGTCGCCGCGCGCCGGTTCGACGTCGACGGGCGCGCGGTCGAGGAGGTCGTCGTCACGGGCGCCGACCTCCCGGTCCAGGAGTGGGAGCCCGACGACGGCGACCTGCGCCCGCTCCAGGTCCCGCTCGTCGTCGACGGCGCGGTCGACTCCCGCTGGGTCGGGTCCTACGGCGTCCAGAACGCGGCGCACCGCCACCGCGAGGCCCGCGCCGAGCTGCCCCGCGGCGCACGACGCCTGTCCGCCGGGGACCCCGCGATCCCGACGGTCGTGCACACGCTCCCCTGACGCGCGGGGACGGTGTCGACTACCGCTTGCCGACGAACCAGCCACGGACGGTCGCGACACGGGCGTCGAGCTGTTCGACCGTCGCGAGCGGGACCTCGGGTCCGCCGCAGCGGCGGCGCAGCTCGGTGTGCACCGATCCGTGCGGCTGCCCGCTCCGGCGGGACCACGCGGAGACGAGCTGCTGGAGCTCCTTGCGGAGCTCCGCGGCCCGACGGTGGTCCATCTCGGACCGCTCCCGCTCCGCCGACTGGCTGGACTTCGAGCGGGCGCTCATCTGGTCCGCCTGGCGCTGACGCAGCAGCGTGGTGACCTGGTCGGCGTCGAGGAGGCCCGGCAGGCCGAGGAAGTCGAGCTCCTCGTCCGACCCGACGTCCGCGCCCGTGCCGAACTCGCCGCCGTCGAACAGCACGCGGTCGAACGAGGCCTGCGCCTCGAGCGCCTCGAACGAGCCCTGGACGAGCTCGCCCGACGCCTTGTCCTCGCGGTTCGCCTCCGCCAGGAGCGCGTCCTCGGGGTTGAACCCCTCTCCCTGCTCCTCCGCGGTGAGCGGCCGGTCGAGCGCGTGGTCGCGCTCGATCTCGAGCCCGTTCGCGAGCTCCAGCAGGTGCGGGACGCTCGGCAGGAACACCGACGCCGTCTCGCCCCGCTTGCGCGCCCGCACGAACCGCCCGACGGCCTGCGCGAAGAACAGCGGGGTCGCCGTCGAGGTCGCGTACACGCCGACGGCGAGGCGCGGGACGTCCACGCCCTCCGACACCATGCGCACGGCGACCATCCACCGGCCGTCGCCGTCGGAGAACTCCTCGATCCGGCTGCTCGCCCCGTCGTCGTCGGAGAGGACGACGGTCGGGGACTTCCCGGTGATGCGCGCGAGGTGACCCGCGTAGGCGCGCGCGTCGGTCTGGTCGGTGGCGATGACCAGTCCCCCGGCGTCGGGGATCGCGCGACGCACCTCCGTCAGCCGCTTGTCGGCCGCCGCGAGGACCGACGGGATCCACTCGCCGTTCGGGTCGAGCGCCGTGCGCCACGCCTGGCCGGTCATGTCCTTGGTGAGCGCCTCGCCGAGGCGCGCGCTCACCTCGTCGCCGGCCTTCGTCCGCCAGCGCATGTTCCCCGAGTACGACAGGAAGAGCACGGGTCGCACGACGTGGTCGCGCAGCGCGTCGCCGTAGCCGTACGTGTAGTCCGCGCGCGAGCGGCGGATGCCGTCGGGGCCGCGCTCGTACTCGACGAACGGGATCGCCGCGGTGTCGGAGCGGAAGGGCGTCCCCGTGAGCGCGAGACGACGCGTCGCGTCCTCGAACGCCTCGCGCACCGCGTCGCCCCACGACAGCGCGTCGCCGCCGTGGTGCACCTCGTCGAGGATGACGAGCGTCCGGTCGGCGGTCGTCCGTGCCGCGTGCAGCGCGGGCTTGGCGGCGATCTGCGCGTAGGTCAGCGCGACGCCGTCGTAGTGGGCGCCGTGCCGCCCCTGGCTGTTGCGGAAGTTCGGGTCGATCCGGATGCCGACGCGCGCCGCGGCGTCCGCCCACTGGTGCTTGAGGTGCTCGGTCGGCGCGACGACCGTCACCCGGCGCACGATCCCCTGCTCGAGCAGCTCGGTCGCGACGCGCAGGGCGAACGTGGTCTTGCCCGCCCCGGGGGTCGCGACGGCGAGGAAGTCCCGCGGCGCACGCGTGCGGTACAGCTCGAGGGCCTCGGCCTGCCACGCACGCAGCTTCGACGCCGAGCCCCACGGGGCGCGACGCGGGAACGCGGGCGAGAGGTGCGACGCCGCCGCGGACGAAGGGCTCTGCGGCGCGGGCGGGGTGGTCCTGCTACGGGTGTCGGAGGCGGAGTGACCGGTGGACGTCGTGTGGTGCTCCCCGCTCACTTGCCGGAGTCACCCTCGCCGTCCTGCGGGTCTCGCAGTCCCTCGTAGATCTCCTTGCACGTGGGGCACACGGGGAACTTGTTCGGGTCGCGACCGGGCACCCAGACCTTGCCGCACAGCGCGATCACCGGCTTGCCGGAGAGCGCGGACTCCATGATCTTCTCCTTGCGCACGTAGTGCGCGAAGCGCTCGTGGTCGCCCGGCTCGGTCTGCTCGCGCGTCTCCTCGCGCTCGAGCACCCCGGTCGACGTGCCGGTCGTCGGCTCGGTCGCAGGGTTCCGGAACGGGTCCTCAGGACCTCCGGGGGGAGTGCTCGCGCGGAGTTCGATCATGGAGGGAAGTCTACGTCGGGGCGCCGACACCCGGGTGGCACCACGTCATCGGTCGGCACGCACGGACCCGGGCACGGAAGACGAGAGAGCCCGCCGGCGCGGCGGTCCAGGGGCGTGGACCGCGCGCCGGCGGGCGGCTGTGCCTCGCGGGCCACGGCCCACGAGAGTTCATCGGCGGAGGGTCTACAGGCCCTGCCAGTCCGGCTTGGACGCGTACGTCTGGCGGTAGTAGTCCCCGAGCTGCAGACGCGAGGCCGCCGCGTCGTCGACCAGCACCGTCGCGTGCGGGTGCATCTGCATGATCGTCGCGGGCCACAACGCGCTGATCGGG
>NZ_JBGNYC010000017.1:0-80784 GCF_051844275.1 Cellulosimicrobium sp. CpK407 | reverse complement strand
ACGGCGCGGTCTCCATCGCCATGACCTCCCGCGCACCAGGACTGGATGACGCGCAGCTTCGCGCTCACCTATGCCGGCGTGACCCTCCGGCTGTGGACGACGGCGCTCGTCGTCGTCCAGGCGCTCGCCCTCGGCGACGCGGTCGACCCCGACGTCGCGTTCGATCGCGCGTACGCGCTCGCACCGTTCCTCTCCTGGGTGCCCAACCTCGTCGTCTCCGAGCTGCTCGTCCGACGGCGACGCGCCCGCCGGGGCTCGACGGCGGTCAGGTCGGCGGTCCGGGCCGCTCAGCGCACGAGCCCCGACTCGTAGGCCGCGACGACGAGCTGGACGCGGTCCCGGCAGCCGGTCTTGCGCAGCGACTCCGAGACGTGGGACTTCACCGTCGTCTCCGAGATGAACAGCTCCGCCCCGATCTCAGCGTTGGACAGCCCCCGCGCCACGGCGAGCACGACCTCCCGCTCGCGCGCCGTGAGGTCGTCCACGCCGGGGAACGGGCGGGTCGCGGCGCGTGCCGCGAAGTCACCGACGAGGCGGCGCGTGACGTTCGGTCCGAGCAGCATCGAGCCGTCGGCGACGAGCCGCACCCCCTCCACGAGGCGCGGCGCCGGCACGTCCTTGAGCAGGAACCCGCTCGCCCCGGCGCGCAACGCGTCGTAGACGTACTCGTCGAGGTCGAACGTCGTGAGCACGAGGACGCGCGTGCCCGGGTGCCGCGCCACGAGCTCCCGCGTCGCGCCGAGACCGTCGAGCCGGGGCATGCGCACGTCCACGACGGCGACGTGGGGCTCGACCCGCGCGACGACCTCGAGGAGCTCGTACCCGTCGCCCGCGGACCCGACGACCTCCAGCCCGTCCGCCGCGTCGAGGATCGCGGCGAACCCGTGCCGGACGACGGGCTGGTCGTCCGCGACGACGACGCGCACCGGGGCGTGGGGCGGTCGGGACCCAGGGTCCGCGGCGTCTGCGGACCCTGCGCCGCCCGCCCGGCCCGCGTGCGGGCTCACGCGCTCGCCACCGACGCGGACGCCGCGGGGCTCGCGACCCCGACGAGCAGGATGCGGGCCTCGACCACGAACGTCGCACCGTCGTCGCCCACGCCGGTCGAGAGCGTCCCGCCCAGGGCCTCGACCCGCTCGCGCATCCCGGCGAGGCCGCGCCCCGTGCCGGCCACCCCGCCCGGCTCCCCGCGCTCGACCGGGTTGCTCACCCGCAGCACCGCCGTCCGGTTCCCGTCCCGGCCGACGACGCGCGCGTCGACCACGACCGGCTTCCCCGGCGCGTGGCGTCGCGCGTTGGTCAGCGCCTCCTGCGCCGCGCGGTAGAGCGCGTAGCCCGGGGCCGCGGGCACGGCCTCGAACCCGCCCGTGAGCGTCACGTCCTGGCCTGCCGCCCGCGCCGCCTCGACCAGCCCGACGACGTCCCCCGCCCCCGGCTGGGGCGCCAGGTCGGGCGCGGCGTCCTCGCTGCGCTGGAGCACCGCGAGCACCTGGCGCAGCTCGCCGAGCGCCTCGCGCGCGTCCGTCGCGATGTCGGCGAGCACGGCGCGCGCGGTGTCGTCGAGCCCCGGGTGCACGTACGGCGCCGACTCCGCGCGCACGGCGACGAGCGAGACGTGGTGCGCGACGACGTCGTGCAGGTCGTGCGCCACGCGCGCCCGCTCCGCGGTGACCGCCTGCGCCTCGGCGGCGCGCCGCGTCGCGACGGCCGCACGACGGGCGTCGGCCCGCCACCGTGTCAGGGTCCCCAGGAGCGCTGCGACGGCGACGACGATCGCGACCCAGACCACGTAGACGAGGGACTTCATCGACCGCTCGACGGTCTCGGGAAGGCGGGTGACCGTGCCGTCCTCAGTCGGCATGTCCGTCGAGACCGCCCAGACGGGCCCCACCGGGAGGAAAGCCACCAGACCGATCCACACGAACGCCGTCGCGATCCCGACGGCGATCAGAGCCGGCGCGAGCGCGCGCCGCCAGCCGTCGACGGCGGCCACGGCCGCGACGCACAGCAGCCCGAGCCACCACCCCCACACGAACGCGCCCGTGAACACGACCGTGGCGAAAGGGAGCGTCGTGAGTGCCGTGCCGAGCACCGGGGAGCGCCGGGCGACGAGCACGCCACCGACCACGCACAGGTCGAGCAGCGGGAGCACCAGCCCCGCGCCGAGCAGCACGTCCCCCGTCAGCCACGGGACGTCCCGCCAGAGCGCGGGGCCCATGGAGTAGCCCCACGTCGGTGTCAGGAGCAGGAAGATCCCCACGACGAGCGCGAGGAACCCCGGCAGCGCCCAGGGCTGGAGCCGGACCCACCGGTCCGACGGGGCGGGCGTGGTGGTCGTGGCGGGAGCGTCCTGCGGCCGAGCGGCGACGGCGTTCATGCCGCCGATCCTCGCGCGCCCGACCCGGCGGCGGCCACCGTCCTGAGAAGGACCCGCCGTCGACCATACGCAGGGTGCCGAACCCTGGATCCCTCCCCATGATCGGCCCGCCGTGAGGAGCGACCCCGGGTTCGACGGAGTGGGGTGACGTCGGGCGCAGGGTCCGACGGCGGTCCGGCGGTTAGCGTTGTCCCGTCCCCCCGCGCGCCGACCCGGGCGTGGCGCCGTGGTAGCCGGAGGTGCCGATGGAGTTCCCGTTCAGCCTCACCGAGGAGCAGATCCTCTCGCTCATCGTCGTGGGCACGCTCGCGGTCGTCGCGATCGTCGGCGTGAACATCCTCGCGCCCAAGGCGGGGGTGGCGGCGCCGCTGGTCCTCGTCGCGGTGGGCGTCGCGGTGAGCTTCGTCCCCGCGGTGCCGGAGATCGAGTTCGAGCCCGAGTGGATCCTCGCGGGCATCCTGCCGCCGCTCCTGTACTCCGCGGCGGTCGGGCTGCCGACGATGGACTTCCGGCGGGACTTCACGGCGATCAGCGGGCTCTCCGTGGTCCTCGTCCTGCTCAGCACGGTGCTGCTCGGGTACCTCTTCACCTGGCTGATCCCCGGCATCCCGCTCGCCGCCGGGTTCGCGCTCGGCGCGATCGTCAGCCCGACGGACGCCGTCGCGACGTCGATCGTCAAACGGCTCGGGGCGTCGCCACGCGTCGTCACGCTGCTCGAGGGCGAGAGCCTGCTCAACGACGCCTCCGCGCTCGTGCTCCTGCGGTCGGCGATCGCCGCCATCGCGCTCACGGTGGCCAGCGACGGGGTCGCCCCCGCGTTCTCGCTGTGGGCGGTCGCGGGCGACTTCGTGTTCGCCGTCGTCGTCGCCGTGATCGTGGGGTTCCTCGTCGGGTTCCTCGGCCTCACCGTCCGGCGCCGGCTCGCCAACCCGGCGCTGAGCACCGCCGTCTCGTTCGTCGTGCCGTTCATCGCCTACCTGCCCACCGAGGAGCTCGGCGCGTCGGGCCTCGTCGCGGTCGTGACGGCCGGGCTCGTCACGGGCAACGGTGCCGCCAAGTACCTGCGGCCGCAGCACCGCCTCGCCGAGGAGTCGAACTGGCGCACCGTCGAGCTGCTCCTCGAGGGCACGGTGTTCCTCCTCATGGGCCTGGAGCTGTTCGCCCTCGTCACCGACGTGCAGGAGGCGCAGGGGAGCCTGTGGCGGGCCGTCGGCATCGCGGCGCTCGCGGCGGTCGTCATCCTCGTCGTGCGGTCGGCGTACGTCGCGACGCTCCTGCGGTCCCTCGCGCGCAGGGCACGCCGAGGAGAGTCGCTGCGCGGCGTGATCCAGGGCATGCAGGAGAAGATCGACGCACGGTTCGGTCCGGCCGAGTCGCCCCTCGAGACGTACGAGCCCTCGGGGCGCCACCGCGGCGCCCCCCGGACGGGCGGACCGAAGGAGGTCCCGCAGGCCCGCGTCGGGCGCATCCGCACGTCGTTGCGCCGCCGCGCGGCCGACATCGACTACCTCACGGCCGAGCCGCTCGGGTGGCGCGAGGGCACGCTCCTCGTCTGGGCCGGCATGCGCGGCGTGGTGACGCTGGCCGCGGCACAGACCCTGCCCACCGACACGCCGCAGCGCTCGTTCCTCGTGCTCGTCGCGTTCGGCGTCGCCGCGGGCACGCTCGTCGTCCAGGGCGGGACGCTGCCGTGGGTCGTGCGCCGCCTGGGGCTGGCGGGCGGGTCGACCCGCGCCGACGAGGACCGCGGCGCCGTCCGCGCCGAGCTCGACGCCGCCGCCGTGGCCGTCATCGACGCGCCCGACCTGCGCCGCGACGACGGCACGACGTACGACGGCGACGTCGTCGCCCGCGTGCGGCGCGACGTCGTGCGGGAGCTGGAGAACCGCGACACCGACGCCGCGACGTCGGCCGACCTCTTCGCCCAGTACAAGGAGCTGCGCCTGCGCGCCATCGCCGCGCAGCGGGTGGCGCTGCTCGACGCACGGACCTCCGGCGCGTACAGCTCGCAGGCCCTGCGGCACGCGCTCGACCTGCTGGACGCCGAGCAGATCGACCTCGAGCTGCGCCGCGGACCCTACGTCCCGGGCGACGACGACTGACCGGCCGGGCCGCCGCCCGGTGCTTGCGCCTTCCCCAGGGGAAGGACCTAGCGTCGCGGGCATGGACGAGCACACGACGGGGCAGGTGGCCCGGGCGACGGGGCTGAGCGAGAAGGCGGTCCGCCTGTACGCGGACCGGGGGCTGCTCGCCGCCCGGCGGGCCACCGACGACGGGCCGCGCCTGTTCGACGACGGCCAGGTGGCGCGGGCGCGGCTGGTGCGGCTCCTGCGGGGCGTCGAGCTGTCGCTCGCCGACGTCGGGGAGGTGCTCGGCGCACCGGACGCCGTCGCGGCCTTCGACACGGTGTGGGGCGCGCGGCGGTCCTCGCTCCCGGGGTCGCTCGCGGCCGGGGAGTACGTCCGGTCCGTGCTCGCCGGGGCGCCACGCCTCGACGTGGAGGTGCGCCGGCGCGCGGTGGCGGAACGGCTCGTGCTCGGGACCGTGCGCCGCGCGACCCTTGAGGAGCTCCCGCGCGTGCTCCCGGAGGCGACCGCGGCCGTGTTCGACGTCCTGCGCACGGCCGGCGTGCCGCTCGCCGGGCACCCGTACGTCGAGTACCACGAGCGCGCGACCGAGGGGTTCGCCGCGCGCGTCACCGTGCAGGTCCCCGTGGCCGAGGCCGTGCGGCCACCGCAGGGGTTCGTCCTCACCACGGACGGCCCCCACGACGAGGCGTACGTCGCGCTGACCGCCGCGGAGGTGGAAGACCAGGCCGGGCTCGTCCTGGTCCACGACCACCTGTCGTCGGGGCGCGCCCTCGCCGACGGCGCACCCGCGGGCGACAACCGCGAGATCTACCTGCCCACGTGGGCGACGCGCGGTCCCGGCCCTGTCGTCGAGGTTGCGGTGCCCGTGGCCTGACCCGGTCTCGGGTTCAGACGTCGGCGGCGGCCAGCGCGCCGTCGACCCCCACGACGCCGAGCTCGAGGCGCGCGATCCCGTCGACCGGGACGGCGGACGACGCCCCGAGCCCGTCGGAGCTCCCCGCCTCCGTGGACGACCACGTGGCGACGACCTCCCGGGTGCCGGCGTCGTCCACGAGGACGAGCTGGTACGTCGCGCCGTCCTCCCACTCCCCGACGGGGTACGAGCACGACCAGTCGAGGCGGGTCCCCCACGCGGCCGGGGTGAGCGTGAGGTCGGCGTGCACGTCCGCCGCGCCGACCGGCTCCAGCGCGACCTCCGTCGTCCCGGCCGCGACAGGCGGCGGTGCGTCGTCCGGGCGGGTGACGGCCACGCCGCCCGCGACGCCCGCCACGACCAGCCCGACGGCGGCCGCCCCGAGCAGCGCCCGGCGTCGGACCTGACGACGCCGCGCACCGGCCGCGACGACGGCGAGCGGGACGACGACGCCGTCGTCGGACCCGTTCCCCGTGCCGCTCCGGACGCCCGCGTCGCCCGTGCCGTCCACGAGCGCGTCGGCGTGCTCCGCGGTGAGCATGCCGAGGATCCCGGGCATGCCGGCGAGCTCGCCGACGGCCTCGCGGCACGCGGCGCACGTGGACAGGTGCTGCTCGAACGCGCGGCGGTCGCGCGGGCTCAGCGCGCCCAGCACGTAGGCCGCGTCCCACTCGCGGTACGGGTCCGGGGGAGGGGTGGCGGTCATGACGAGACTCCCTTCTCCTGCAGCGCGAGCCTCAGCGCGCGGAGCGCGTAGTGCATGCGGGACTTGACGGTCCCGGGCGGGACGCCGTGCGCCGACGCCATCTCGGCCACGGAACGCCCGTGGTAGTACGCGTCGACGACGACGGCCCGGTGCTCGGGCGAGAGCGACACGAGCGCGTCCGCGACGAGCCACGCGTCGAGGACGGCCTGCGTCGCGTCCGCCTCGCCGCGGTCGGGCACGTCGGCGCTCGTGAGCTCGCGGCGGTGGTGCGCGCTGCGCAGCTCGTCCACGACGAGGTTGCGCGCGACCGTGAAGAGCCACGCGCGCACCGAGCCCTCCGGCCGTTCGAGCACCTCGGGGTGGCGCCACGCGCGCAGGAGCGTCTCCTGGACCACGTCCTGCGCCTGCGCCGGGTCGTGGGTGAGGCGCGCGACGTAGCGCTCCAGCGCGGGACCGTGCGCGGCGTGGACCGCCCGCAGCAGGTCGTCGGCGTCGGCGCGCACGCGCGGCACCTCCCCGTCCGTCACGACCCGGACGCCGGCACGAGGTCGAGGCCGAACTCGACGCTGCCCGCGTCGTCGACCGTGACGAACCCGAGGCTCGGTGCCTCGACGTCGAAGTCGGAGAACGTGATCGGCACGCTCCCGACGACCTGGACGCCGCCGGCGGTCGTGCCGACCTGCGCCTCGACCGTGACGGCCTGCGTCACGCCGTGGATCGTCAGGTCTCCCGCGAGCTCGACGTCCGCCGAGCCGGTGGGCAGCTGGACGGGGGACGTGAGCGCGAACGTCGCCGTCGGGTAGGTCCCGACCTCGAGCGCGTCGCCTCGGAAGTACGCGTCGCGCGGCGGCTCGTCGGTCGCGACGCTCGCCATGTCGACCTCCACCGTCGCCGCGGTGAGCGTGCCGTCGGCGACGGTGAACGACCCTGTGACCTCGTCGGTCCTGCCGGTGACCGTGACGTCCTCGCCCTGGAGCACCTCGTGGACGCGGTACCCGGCGTAGGAGCCGTCGGCCACGGTCCAGTCGCCCGCGAGGCTCGCCGGGTCGAGCGCGCCCGCGTCGCCCGACGGCGCGTCGAGCGTCGGCTCCTCGGCCGCGGCCCGGTTGGACCAGTCCGCGTACAGGCCGGGGCCGACCACGACCGCGGCACCGCCCAGCACCACGACA
Source organism: Cellulosimicrobium sp. CpK407 (assembly GCF_051844275.1). Classification (NCBI taxonomy): domain Bacteria; kingdom Bacillati; phylum Actinomycetota; class Actinomycetes; order Micrococcales; family Promicromonosporaceae; genus Cellulosimicrobium; species Cellulosimicrobium sp. CpK407. Next base: position 73,529 of record NZ_JBGNYC010000017.1, on the reverse strand, counting down.
CCGACCCCCACGAGCACCTTCGTCCTCCTGCGCACGTCCGCTCCTCCCGATCATCCTCCGTCGACCCCGTCACCCAGGGAGACGAGGCAGCCGCCCGATCGGTTCAGTCGAGTCTCGCCGTGCGATCGGATGAACCGCACGGCGAGCCGCGTCGTCGTGAGAGTAGGGGCCGTGCTCGCGACCCCGACCGTCCTCTCGAGGAGTCGACATGCGACGCACCCTGACCACTACCGCCCCGGCCCGGACCGCCCGCGCCGCCCCCGCCGTCGTGCTCGTCGCCGTGCTGGTCGGCGTGCTCGGCGGGTGCTCCGGCGGGGGAGGCGGCCTCTACGGCGGGGGCGGGAGCAGCCCGTCCACGGACTCCGGCACGACGAGCGACGGCGCGACCGGCGACGGCACGGGGTCCGGGCCGGCCCTCGGGACGGCAGACTCCTCGCTCGGCACCATCGTGGTCGACGGACAGGGGATGACCGTCTACTACTACGACAAGGACACGAAGGGCTCCGGGACGAGCGCGTGCGAGGGCGAGTGCGCCGCCGCGTGGCCCGCGGTCCACGCGGCGAGCGCGGAGCCCGAGGTCGAGGGCGTCACGGCGGAGGTCGGCACGATCACCGGCGTCGACGGCGAGCTCCAGGTCACGGTCGACGGCCGCCCCGTCTACACGTACGCGGCCGACCAGGCCGAGGGAGACGTGTCAGGTCAGGGGGTCAACGGCGTCTGGCACGTCGTCGCGCCGGACGGCACCGAGATCATGGACGCGGCCCCCGCCGCCGGGTCGGGCTACTGACCGACGCCCGGTCCTGGCCCGGACGGGCCCCGCGCCGGCCCGGTCACGGGTGGTCGAGCGGCGGCGAGCTCAGGCAGAACGGGTGGCCGTCCGGGTCCGCCGTGGTCAGCCGACCTGCTCGCGCAGCCACGCGACGTCGGTCGGGACGTCGGCGTGCGTCTCGCAGACGACCGACGTTCCGGCCGCCCGGACGACGCCGAGCAGGGCCTCGGGGTCGATCGTGCCCGCCGTGAGGCCGGCGTGGCGGTCGGCGCCCGACCCGGCGGTGTCGCGGCTGTTGTTGAGGTGCACGAGGTCGACGCGGCCGGTGATCGCGCGCACGTCGTCGACCGCCGTCGTGAGGTCGATGCCGCCCGCCCACGCGTGGCACGTGTCGAGGCAGAACCCGACGTTCTCGGCGCCGTCGGCCTGCTGCACGGCAGCCCACAGTCCCTCGATCCGGTCGAGGCGGCGGGCCATCGAGAAGTCGCCCCCGGCGGTGTTCTCGATGTACACGGTGACGTCCGTCTGGAGCGCGTCGATCGCCTTGCGCCAGTTGTCGAACCCCTTCTCCGGGTCCTCCTTCGCGGTGACGTGCCCGCCGTGGACCACGACGCCCGTGGCGCCGACCGCCGCGGCGCCGTCGACGATCTGCTGGAGCAGCTTGCGGCTGGGGATGCGGATGCGGTTGTTGGGGCTCGCGACGTTGATGACGTACGGCGCGTGCACGACGAGCTCGAGGTCCGCCGCCGCGGCCGCGGCCTTCAGCGCCTCCGCGCCGCCGGGAAAGGTGAACTCCGGTCCCTTCCAGGACTGGGGGTCGCCGAGGAAGATCTGGACGACGTCCGCGCCGATGCTCGCTGCCTGCGCGATGACGTCCGACTGGTCGAGGTGGGCTCCGATCCGCATGGGGACCAACCTACGCGGAGCCGCCCACGGGCGCGGAGCGGGCCGGGAGACGGTCGGCCCGGCACCGTCGAGCAGAAAATCCATCAGTTTGATTTATACTCGCTCCCACGGCGCGAGCGCGTCGAGCGCCCGTGCGTCGGCACGTCGCGCGCACCCGACGAGGAGGACGAGTGGCCGAGCCGATCACCCTGCACGCGAGCGCGACGGAGGCGGGGCGACCCCTGACCCACTTCTGGAGCACGGTCGTCGGCGCCGGGCGCGCGAACGAGGGGCTGCGCGCCGACTGGCAGCGCCACCTCGCCGCGGTGCGGTCCGAGTGCGGGTTCGAGTACGTGCGGTTCCACGGCCTCCTGCACGACGACATGTTCGTCTACACCGAGCGCGAGGACGGCACGCCCGTCCTCAACTTCCAGTACGTCGACGCGCTCTTCGACGCGCTGCTCGACGCCGGGGTGCGGCCGTTCGTCGAGCTCGGCTTCAGCCCGCGCGCGCTCGCCCGTGAGACGGAGACCGTGTTCTGGTGGGGCGCGCACGGCGCGCCGCCCGTCGACCTCGACCGGTGGTCGTTCCTCGTGCGCTCGCTCGTCGAGCACTGGGTCGCGCGCTACGGCCTCGCCGAGGTCCGCGAGTGGTACTTCGAGGTCTGGAACGAGGCCAACCTGCGCGGCTTCTTCCGCGGCACGCGCAGCGAGTACCTCACCCTCTACGCCGCGTCGGCCCGGGCCGTGAAGGCGGTCGACGAGCGCCTGCGCGTCGGCGGGCCCGCGACGTCGAACTTCGTGCCCGACGCGCGCTTCGACGGCGAGACCGAGGACTTCCAGGTGCACGAGGCGACGCTCGGGGCCGACCTCGACTCCCTCGACTGGAAGCCCGTGTGGCTCGACGCGTTCCTCGACTTCTGTGAGCGTGAACACCTGCCGGTCGACTTCGTCTCGACCCACCCGTACCCCACCGACTGGGCGCTCGACGAGCACGGTCAGGGCGCGCGCCTGACCCGCGAGGTCGACGCGACCCCCAAGGACCTCGCCCTCCTGCGCCGCCTGGTCGACGCGAGCGCGTTCCCCGACGCCGAGATCCACCTCACCGAGTGGAACTCGTCGTCCTCGCCCCGCGACTTCACGCACGACACCGTGCCCGCCGCCGTCTACGTCGTCCGGTCCGTGCTCCGCTCGATCGGGACCGTCGACTCGCTCGCGTACTGGACGTTCACGGACGTCTTCGAGGAGGGCGGCGCGGGCGACGAGATGTTCCACGGTGGGTTCGGCATGATCACGCTCCAGGGTGTGCCCAAGCCGACGTTCCACGCCTACCGCATGCTGCACGCGCTCGGCGACACCCTCCTCGCGACGGCCGACGACGGCGTCGTGACGCGCCACGACGCGACCGGCCGCGTCACGGCCCTCGTGCACCACTACCCGGCCGAGGTCACGCGCTCGGTCCCCGCCTCGTTCGACGACCGCACCGTCGCCGACGAGACGGAGGCGGCCGGCCCGCCCCGCGACGTCGCGCTCGTCGTCGAGGGCCTGGCGCCCGGCGCCGTCGTCGAGCTCGAGACGCTCGACCCGGAGCACGCCAACCCGGTGGCCGCGTGGCGGGCGATGGGCGCGCCGTCGTCCCCGACGCGCGAGCAGACCGCGCTCCTCGACGCTGCGGCCCGCGACACGCGGCGCGAGTCCGTCGTCGTCCCGGCCGACGGCGTCCTGCGGGTCGAGCGGACGCTCGCCCCGTGGTCGCTCCTCCTCGCCCGTCAGGTCGCGTGAGGGACCGGATCGTGCGCGTCGGTGCGAGGATGTGGCGGGGCGGGCGCCCGGCCCGGTCGTCGTCGACCGGACGCGAGCAAGGAGGCAGGCCGTGACGATCGACCAGGCGGAGCAGCAGGCGGGGGCGCAGTCCGCGGTGCGCCGCGGCACGAACCTGCCGCGCATGGGCGACTTCAACGAGTCGGTCATCCTCGACGCGATCCGGCGCGCGCCGGAGGGGCTGAGCCGCGTCGAGCTCGCCGGAGCGACGGGCCTGTCGGCCCAGACCGTGTCGAACATCTGCCGCCGGCTCCTGGAGGCGGGCCTGGTCGCCGAGGCGGGCAAGAAGAGCGGCCGTGCCGGCAAGCCGCGCACGGTGCTCCAGATCGTGCCCGGCGGCCGGTACGCGCTCGGCGTCCACCTCGACCCGGCGGTCATCACGTACGTCGTGCTCGACCTCGCCGGGCGCGTCGTCCACAGCGTCCGGCGCCCCACGCCCGCCGTCGTGGACCAGGAGTCGACCATCGCCGCGATGGCCGAGACGATCGACGCCGTCATCGACGCGTCCGGCGCCGAGCGGGACCGCATCCTCGGGCTCGGTATCGCCGTGCCGGGACCGATCGACCTCGCGAGCGGGGCCGTCGTCGACCCGCCCCGCCTCGAAGGGTGGGGACGGGTCCCGCTGCGCGACCGCCTCGCCGAGGCGACCGGGCTCCCCGTCCTCATGGACAAGGACGTCATCGCCGCCGCCGTCGCCGAGCGGTGGGCGGGCGCGGCGACCCACTCCGGCAACTTCCTGTTCTTCTACCTCGGCGCCGGGTCGGGCATGGGCGTCGTGGTCGACGACGTCGTGCTGCGCGGCGCGTCCGGCAACGCCGGAGAGGTCGGCGGCCTCGACGCCAACTGCACCACGCGCGCCCTGGTCAACGAGGCGGTCTCCGCGGGCGTGCTCGACGCCGTCCCCGGCCGCGGCCCGAGCGTCGAGGGCGAGCAGCTCGCCCGGCTCGTCGACCTCGCCGCGGCGGGGGAGCGCGGCGCGCAGGTCATCATCGACCGGTGGGCGCGCCGCGTCGGCACGGGCGTCGCCGCCGCCGCGGCACTCCTCGACTCCGAGCTCGTCGTGTTCGGCGGACCCAACTGGCCGCTGCTCTCACGCCGGTTCTTCGCGACGGTCGAGCCGATGATCTCCAGCTCGCCGTTCGTCGACAAGATGCACGACATCCGCGTCGTCAGCACGCACCTCGGCGAGGACGTCGGCGCCGTCGGCGCGGCCTGCCTCGTGCTCGACCAGACCCTCTCGCCCCAGCCCCAGGCTCTCCTCCTCGGCTGAGGGCGAGGTCCGGCCGAACGGGGTCAGCGGTCCTTCGCGAGGTCCGTCGGGCGCCGGACAGCGAGGTCCGCGGTCGCGGCGAGGGTGACGACGGCCCAGGTCCCGGCGAGGACCAGTCCCCACAGGACGGGCGTCGTCGGATCGAGGTACCGGGCGTGGAGCACGACGGCGGCCAGCGTCGTCGCCGTCGCGGCGACGCCCGCGACGAGGAGGGTCTCGAGCGCGACGAGGACGAGGAGAGAGCGTGCGGACGTGCCCGAGAGCCGGTACACGGCGAGCTCGCTCGCGCGCAGCCGGTACGTGACGGCGGTGGTGACGGCGCCCAGGAGACCCAGGAGGACGGGCAGGAAGCGGCTCGGACGGTCGAGGAACGCCTGCACCGGGTCGCTCGTCGCCCGCAGCGCCTCGGTGCCGACCACGGCGTTGCCGCTCACGTGCAGCGAGGCGATCTGGGTCGCGGCGACGTCGTCGAGGGCCACGAGGGGGTCGAGCACGACGACGCAGCGCTCGACCTGGGCGTCGTCGGGTCGGAGGGGCACCGTCAGGGAACGGCCCGTCCCGACCCCCTCGCGCAGGACCGGGGTCCGCGCGGAGTCGAGCGCCTCGTCGCCGACGAGCACGCGCTGGTCCGCGGGCCCGGTCCGGTCGAGCAGGCCCGCGCCGACGAGGGCGTCGACGTCGGCGAGCCCGGGGACGAGGGTGGTCGACGCACGCTGCACGGGGACGTCCGGCCCGACGGGTACGACGAGCGCGCTGCCGCTGGGGACGACCGCTCCCGCGGCCTCGACCCCCGGCGCTCCCGCGAGCGCCTCGCACGACGCACGTGAGACGAGGGCGGGCTGGTCGGGGTTCGCCTGCATGTAGCTGACGACGCCGCGCCCGCGTTCGGCGAGGTCGTCCAGCTCGTCCTGGAGCGACGCGGTCTCGAGCGCGACGAAGGCGGCGGTGCCCGACCCGAGCACGACGGCGAGCGCGACCACGGGAAGCAGCCGTGCCGAGCGACCGAGGGTGTTGCGCAGGGCCTCGCGCGCGAGGTCGGCGACGCGCCAGCCGTCACGCACGGACGACCGCCTCGCGCCGGAGCGGGACGGTCGCGTCGGCGGCGGCGACGAGCACGGGGTCGTGGGTCGCGACGACGATCGTCGCGTGCGACACGAGCCCCGCGAGGATCCGGGCGACGAGCTCGGTGTTGGCGGCGTCCAGGTTGGCCGACGGCTCGTCGGCGAGGATGAGCTCCTTGCCCGACGCGAGGGCGCGCGCGAGCGCGACCCGTTGGAGCTCGCCGCCGGACAGGCGCCGGGCCTGCTCGTCGGCCCGGTCCGCGAGCCCGACCTGGTCGAGCGCGGCGCGCGCGGTGTCCCGGGCCTCTCGTCCGGGGCGGCCCGCCGCGAGCGGCGCGACGAGGACGTTGTCGAGGACCGAGCGGCGCCCCAGCGCGTTGGATCCCTGGGGGACCCAGGCGACGACGCCGGGCGAGGGCGGTCGGGGCGCTCCGTCGATCCCGTGGAGCTCGATCCGTCCGGTCGCGAGCGGCTGGTACCCCGCGACGGCAGCGAGGAGCGACGACTTGCCGCTGCCGGACGGCCCGACGAGCGCGGTGACGCGCGCGGGCTCGAACGTCGCGGTCAGCCCGGCGAACACCGGGACGGGCCCGAACGCGATGGCGGCGTCGATCACGTCCACGCGCACGCCGCTACCCGCACCCTGACGTACCGGTGGCCTGCGTCGCGTCGCGCAGCACGCGGGCGCCGACGAGGTCGGCGTCGACGAGCACCGTCGCGAGCTCGTTCCCGGGTTCCGCGACCTCGAGCCGGCGGGGCTGCGCCGCGGCCGTGGAGCCGTCGCTCAGCAGGACGCACGTCGTGCCGTCGTGGTCCACGCGCACGGCCGTCGAGGGGACGGCACCGCGCTCCGCAGGGTCCTGGAGCGCGAGGATCGCGCCCCGGTAGCGCACGGTCGCGGTCGCCTCGTCGACGACCCGCTCGAGCGTGCCCGCGGCCGCGGCCTCCTCGAGCGCCGCCACGACGCCGTCCAGCTCGGCGCCCTGGGGCGCCGCGCTCGACATCGGTACCTCGACCTCGCCCAGGCGCAGCACGACCGGCTCTCGGGCGAGCCGGCCGAGACCGCCGCCCTCGGCGATCGGGGCCACGGTCAGCGCCTCCACGGGCTGCGAGCCCTCCAGCACCGCGTCGCCCGCCTCGACCCGGTCCCCCAGGCCGACGAGGGGACCGGTGACCGCCGGCACGGCGTCGTCGACCCGCACGACGTACGAGAGGCGGAACTCCCCGTCCCGGGGAACCCCGAGGCGCTCCTGGAGCGCCCGGACCGCCTCGCGCGTCGCCGGGCCGAACCGGTCGTCGACGCCGACCGCGTCCAGGTACCCGAGCGACACGAGGTAGTCCCCGAGCGCGCGCACGTCCGCACCACGGTCACCCGGGCGCAGGTCGCGCCACAGCGGGTCGCCGCGGTACGCGAGCACGTCGACGCCGTCGACGGCGAACAGCGCCTGCCCGGCCACGACGGGACCCGCCTCGGTGAGCGCGGTGACGACTCCCCCCGCGGGAGCACGGACCTCGGGAGCCACGGCGCGCACCGTCGCGACCTCGACCGCGGTCCGTCCGTCGTCGGAACGGGCGCCGACCTCGACGACCGTCGGCGCCGGCACCGCGACGCTCCGCTCCTCCGCCGCGTCGACGAGCGGGAACGCCACGACGACCGCGACCACGGGCACGGCCCACAGCGCCACCAACGGCACCAGGCGCACCCAGCCACGGGACCGGTCGCTCCTCACAGGGCGTCGTACTCCGCGACGCACGACGCCTCGTCCAGCCCGGCGCCGGCCACGGCGCGCTGCGCCTCCGCGAGCGTCGACGGGACGCCTAGCCCGCGCTCCTGCAGGCAGTACCTCAGCGCGTCCAGCAACGACGACTCGTCCTGGTTCGAGGTCTGCCAGACGACGTCGACGAACTTGAAGTCGCGGTCGTAGCAGGTCTTCTCGACGCCGGAGTCGACAGCCTCCGCGGGGATGCCCCCCTGCCACACCACCCCGACGAGCTCGACGTCCCGCAGCTCGTAGCCCTCAGCGCGCAGACACGCTCGAAACCGCTCGAACCCTGCCATGTACTCGTCCTGGGTCACCTCACCGTCCGACAGCGCCTCGCGCTGCTCCGGACCAGCAAGAGAGAGGTCCTCGTCGTCGTTGATCGCGTCGAACTGCGGGACGTCGTCGGAGCCGGTGCCGCCGCAACCGGCCAGCAACAGCGTCCCCACGAGGACTCCGACGAAGGCCCCCGCACGACGGGAGGGGCGCACCATCACACCGCGGCGGGCACCGAGGCCCGCGTCGTTCCGGGACGAGTCACTGCTTCCTCTCAACGTTCGTCGTCGAACATCGGACAGTGGGGCTCAAGGTAGGGGCTCGCACCATATTGCACAACCCCGCAAAACAAAACGTCGAGCTCTCCCGCGGGCGCGACGCAGCGGCCAGAGCCCCGCGCTCGACGTGCGCCGGGCAGTCCGACGGGACCCGGCCTGCGGGCACCGGGTCCCGTCGTCGCGTCAGGCGCGGTGGGCGCTGCCGTCGGTGGCGCGCAGGAGCGCCCAGCGGTCGTGCTCGAGCGGGGCGCCGACGGGGTACTTCCGCGCCGCGGCCTCGTCGAAGTCGACGCCGAGGCCGGGGGCCTCGGGGGCGAGCAGGTGGCCGTCGGTCGGCACGGGGGCGCCGGGGAACACCTCGAGCGTCGCGTCGCGGAAGGTCGCGGCCTCCTGGACGCCGAACGCGGGGGAGGAGATGTTGAGCGCCATGTTGGCCGCCATCCCGACGGGCGTGACGTCGCCCGGCCCGTGCGGCGCGGTGCGCACGCCGAACATCTCGCACACGGCGACGAGCTTCCGCGTGGGCGTGAGCCCGCCGAGCGTGGGGATGCGGAGGCGCGCGAAGTCGATCGACCGGCCCGCGACCAGTGGGAGGTAGGCGCGGGGGTCGTGGTAGAGCTCGCCGACCGCGAGCGGGGTAGTGCCGGCGGCGCGCAGCTCGGGGAAGTGGGCGGCGTCCTCCGGCGCGAGCGCGTCCTCGAGGAAGAACAGGTGGGCCTCCTCGACGGCGCGCACGAACTGCCGCGCCTCGGCGGGGGTCATGCGCTCGTGGGCGTCGTGGAGCAGCTCGACGTCGGGGCCGACGCGGTCGCGCACGTCGGCGAGGATGCCGGGCACGTGGCGCAGGTAGGCGAGCGTGTCCCAGCGGTCGGTGCGGGCCCGACGGCGCGCGGCCTCGGCCTCGTCCCGGGGTGCGGTGCCGTAGGTGTCGCGGCCGGGGACGGCGACCTGGACGCGCACGTGCCGGTAGCCGCGCTCGACGGCGGCGAGGACCTTCTCGGCGACCTCGGCGGCGTCGGCACCGTCGACGTGCGTGTACGCGTCGGCGTAGGCGCGGGCCTTCCCGCCGAGGAGCTGGTGGACGGGGAGGCCGGCGACCTTGCCCTTGAGGTCCCAGAGCGCGACGTCGACCGCTGCGAGGGCGTTGTGCTCGATGGAGCCGCCGCGCCAGTAGCCGCTGTTGAGCAGCAGGCGGTGGAGGTCCTCGATGTCCGAGGGGTCGCGACCCACGAGCATCGGGCCGAGGTACTCGTCGATCACGGTGCGCGTCGCGAGGGGGCGCTGCGGGTCGCTGCCGTCGCCGAGCCCGTAGAGGCCGGGCTGGTCGGTCTCGACCCGCACCACGACGTACGGGCAGCCCTGCGGGCCCGTGAGGAACGTGCGCACCGCGGTGATCCGCAGGCCCTCGTCCCCGGAGCCCGAGCGCTCGGGCGTCCATGGCGCAGGGGCGAGGACCTCCCGGGCGACCTCGCGGACGGCCTCGGATCCCACCTCGGGGAGGTCGGCTCCGGTGCCGTCCGTGCCGGGCTGCTGCGCTGCTGTCATCGGTGACCTCGTTCCGCGGGTTGAGGGACGCGCGGGGCCTTCCGCGCGACGGTGGACGGGCCGGGAACGGGGGTGTCCGGTCGCCGTCGTTGACACTGTACATCGAATTGATTTATGTTTCCGGAACCGCGACGCTGCCCCGGCGTCGCCCGTGGACCGAGAGGCTTCCCGTGAACCGACACCGACGTCGTCCGTTCCCCGCCCGCATCACCGCGACCATCGCCACCTCCGCCCTGCTCGCCGGCGCGCTCGCCGCGTGCAGCGGGCCGGCCGGTGGCGGCGGCAACGGCGGCGGCTCCGGCGAGGGCGACCCCGACAGCCTGACCATGTGGACCTTCAAGCAGTCCCACGTCGAGCCTCTCCAGAACGCCGCGAAGACGTTCGAGGAGGAGACCGGGATCTCGGTCGACGTGCAGGCGTACACCCCCGACGACGCGTTCATCACCAAGGTCCAGGCGGCCGCGCAGACGGGCGACCTGCCCGACGTCATGGAGGTCCACACGCACGGCGACGACTTCACGTTCGGGGGCGCCGGGCTGCTCGAGGACCTGTCCGACGACGTCGACGACGACTGGAGCTCGCGCTTCCTGCCCGCCGTCGCGGAGGACGGGACCGTCACCCCGGCGTACTACGAGCAGTCGCTCGCCGAGGGCTCCAAGACCGCGGGGATCGAGGAGGGGCAGCGGTTCTCCGTGCCCTTCACGATCGGCACGTTCGGCATCGTCTACGCCAACAAGGAGCGCCTCGAGGCGGCGGGGGTCACCGAGGCCCCGAAGACGTGGGAGGAGTTCATCGCGGCGCTCGACGCCGTCAAGAAGACGAACCCCGACGACGGCGGCGTGAGCATCGGCTTCCAGTCGTCCACGACGGGCCTCGAGTGGCTCATGCAGCCGATGGCCTACGGCCAGCTCGGCAAGGACGACTTCGGCGCCCTGTTCGGCCAGGACCCGGCCAAGAACTTCGCGTCGCCCCACGGCGTCGAGGTGCTGGAGACGTACAACCAGATCCAGCCGTACTGGATGCCGGGCACGCAGTCGCTGACGATCGACGACGCGGACATCGCGTTCGCGCAGGGCAAGTCGACGTTCGACATCGGCGGCACGTTCACCCTCGCCTTCCTCGCCCAGAACGGGATGGACGCCGAGAACATCGTCACCTTCCCGGTCCCGGCCCCCGAGGGCGGCGCGATCGACGACCTCCAGCTCGCCCCGTTCGGCCTCACCGGCCTGTCGGTGTCCGCGACCACGGGCAACAAGGACGGCGCGCTCCAGTGGATCAAGTACCTGTCCGAGCAGGACGTGGCGGCCACGTTCGCGAAGGACGCGCTCGACGTCCCGCCCGTCGACCTCGGCGACGACCCGTCCTCGACGGTCGGCCCGGTCCTCGGCGCGATGATCGGCGCGTTCGGCGAGGGCGAGAACGCCTACAACCCGGGTGACACGTCGTACCGCCCCGCGGCGTACGACGCGGCCCAGGTGGGCGACGCCGTCATGGAGCTGACGCCGCTCGCGACGCAGGACGTCGCGACCGTCTCGACGACCGTGGCCACGCTCATCGACACGTTCTGGTCGCAGTCGAAGTGACCACCCCCGCGACGATCGCCGCCGACGCTCCCGCCCACGGGAGCGTCGGCGGCGGCCGGCGCCGCGGCCGGCAGAAGATGCGCTACCGCGGCAAGGAGGTGGCGTGGGGCTACGTCTTCATCGCTCCCGCGCTCCTGCTGTTCCTCGTCATGGGCGTGTACACGCTCTTCTTCGGCGCCCAGCTCTCGTTCGTGCGCTGGAACGGCCTCACGCCCACGTGGGAGTGGGTCGGGCTGAATAACTACGCCGACCTGCTGTGGGCGAGCCCGATCTACGCCCCGGTCGTGCACCGCGCCGCGCTCAACACGCTCGTCGTGATGATCGCCGTGCCGATCCTCATCCTCGCGGTCGCGTTCCCGCTCGCGATCGTGCTCAACCAGGCGCGCCGGTTCGCCGGCGTCCTGCGCTCCGTCTACTTCGTCCCGTACGTCACGGCGGGCATCGCGGTCTACATGGCCTGGCAGTACGTGCTGGAGCCCAACGGCGCGATCAACCTCCTGCTGCGCGCGCTCGGCCTCGGCAGCCTCGCGCAGCCGCAGGGCTGGCTCGGCAACCCGTCGACCGCCCTGCCGACGCTCATCGTCATCATGGTCTGGTCCGGCGTCCCGGTCGCGATGCTCCTCTACCTGACGGGCCTCCAGTCGATCGACGCGTCCGTCCTCGAGGCGGCCCAGCTCGACGGCGCCGGGTGGTGGCGCACCAACTTCTCCGTGGTGCTGCCGCTCCTCAAGGGCACGACCGCCGTCATCATGCTGCTCAACGTGCGCGACGCGCTCCAGGGCTTCCAGATCTTCCTCATCATGACGAACGGCGGCCCGGCCGGTCGTACGAACGTCCTCGGCCTCGAGACGTACGACCTCGCGTTCCAGCAGCAGCTCGCCCCGACCCTCGGCCTCGCGAGCGCGCTCGGCTGGCTCCTGTTCTTCGCCGCGCTCGCCGTCGCGATCGTCAACCAGCGCGTCACGAGGGAGAAGTGATGACCACCGTCGCCGACCGCACGCAGCTCCCCGACGTGCCCGCCCTCACCCCGCGCCGTCGCGGCACCCCCGCTAAGGTGGTCGTCGCGCGCGTCGTGGTGGGCGTGCTCCTCGTGGGGTACGCCGTCGTGAGCCTGTACCCGTTCCTGTGGATGGTCTCGGCCGCGTTCAAGACGCAGCAGGAGATCGTCATGGGCGGGGGAAACCTCATCCCCGCCGAGCCGACGCTGTCGACCCTGGTCGACACGTGGAGCCGGCTGCGCTTCTTCGACTACTTCCTCAACAGCGTCAAGGTGACGGGCCTGACGACGCTCGGCGTCGTCGTCGTGTACTCGGCCGCGTCGTACGCGTTCGCGGTGCTGCGCTTCCCGGGGCGGCAGGCGTTCTTCCGCCTGTTCCTCGTGCTGCTGTTCGTGCCGGGCGTCGTGACGCTCCTGCCGATCGTGCTGCTCGAGAACCAGCTCGGGATCCTCGGCACGCACCTGGGGCTCATCCTGCCGTTCGTCAACGGCACCGCGCCGCTGTCGATCCTGCTGCTGACCAACGCGTTCCAGTCCGTGCCCGGGGAGCTGCGGGACGCCGCGCGGGTCGACGGCGCGGGCGAGCTGCGCATCTTCGCGCGCGTCTACGTGCCGCTCGCGCGGCCCGCGATCATCACGATCGCGCTGCTCACCGCGATCCCCACGTGGAACGAGTACCTGCTGTCGCGGGTGTCGCTCAACGACCCGTCGACGTTCACGCTGCCCATCGCGCTGCAGCAGCTCCAGTCGTCGAACGTCGTCCAGTACAACCAGCTCATGGCGGGCGCGCTGATCGTCGTGATCCCGGTGATCATCCTCTTCCTCGCGACGCAGCGGTACTTCGTCAACGGCCTGGTGGGTGCCGTGAAGGGGTGACCCCGGGGGCCGCTCGGCCCCGACCGCGCAGCACGCACCACCGCACAGATCGGAACCACGCCATGAACTCCACCACGTCCACCGACGCGCCCGCCGGGCCCGCCCTCCTGCCCGGGGCGACGCTCCTCGTCACGGGGGCCGCCGGGGTCATCGGGCGGGTCGCCGTCCCGCGTCTCGCCGCCGCGGGGTACCGCGTCGTCGCGACCGACCGCGCGCCGTTCGACGCGCCGGCCGCCGTCGCGAGCCTCGTCGGCGACACGCGCGACGCGGCCTTCGTCGACTCCGTGCTCCGTGCGGGGCAGGACCAGGACGCGCCCGCGGTCGACGGCGTCGTGCACCTCGCGGCGATCGCGTCGCCGGGCCAGGCGCCCGACGACGAGACGGTCGCCCAGAACGTGCAGGGCGCGTTCTGCGTGCTCGACGGCGCGGGCCGGGCGGGCGTGCGCGTCGCCGTGGCGGCGTCGTCGTTCTCGGCGTACGGCTACCCGTGGGCGGGCCGCCACCTCTCGCCCGCCTACGTCCCGGTCGACGAGGCGCAGGAGTCGGTCGCGGTGGACGCGTACGCGCTGTCGAAGCTGCTGTCCGAGCAGGTGGGGGAGTACGTCACGCGGCGCTACGGCCTGCCGACGACCATGCTGCGCATGCCGTTCGTGGGGTCGGGCGACCGGCTGCGCGAGTGGGTCGACCTCGCCCACCGCGACCCCGGAGCGATCCGGCAGGAGCTGTGGACGTGGCTCGACACGCGCGACGCGGTGGACGTGGTGCGCGCGATCCTCGAGTCGGGCGTCACGGGCCACCACGTGGTCAACGTCGCCGCGCCCGACACGACGAGCGACGTCCCCACGGCCGAGCTCCTCGAACGCTTCCACCCGGGCTCCCGCGTGACGCGGCCCCTCGACGGGTTCGCGTCCGTCATCGACACGACCGCGGTGCGCGAGCTGTTCGGGTTCGTCCCGCGCCACGACTGGCGCACGGGCGACGCGCTCGACCCCGCGACCGAGGCGCCGGCCGAGGGGGTGAGCGCCTGACCCCCTGAGCACGCACGCGTCAGTCAGTCCGAGGACAAGGGTGTTGAGGATGAGCATGCATGCTGGAGCAGGACGGGTCGTCGCCACCGGCGCGGCCCTCGTCATGGCGGTGACGGGGCTCGTGGCCCCGGCCACCGCGAGCCCGGTGGTCGACGTCGACCGCTACCCGGTCGGGGTGGGCGCCGACCTGTCGACGACCCCGCGCACGCACGGGATCGCGGTCGCGACCGCGCCGACGACCGGTGCGCAGGAGACGGGCGAGGAAGGCGGTCGCGCGTTCTGGCGCACCGACGCCGCGGCCGGTGCCGGGCGGATCGCGCTCGACGTCGCGGACGCGTACGTCGGGCGCCTCGCCGATGTGCCCGGGTACCTCGTGGTGGACCACCGCACGGGCGAGCAGGTGGTCGCGACCGCGGCCGACGGCTCGGTGCTCGGTGCGGGCGCGCCGGAGGCGGACGCCGACGGCGACGGCTGGACGTCGACCGTCGTCGCGCTCCCCGCCGGGGCGCTGGAACCGGGGACGCAGGCCGGCGGAGACCCCGAGGTGTCGCTCGCCGCGGCCGACGGCGAGCTCTCCGTCGCGTCCGTGCGCGTCGTCGCGCAGGGCGCGAGCGTGGACCTCGGTCCGACCGTCGCCGAGCGCGGCATCGCGGTGCGCGCGGGCGACGCGACGGCGGGACTCGTCACGGGGACCGCGGACGGGCGCGGGTACTGGCAGACCGGCCGGGCGCAGGGCACGAACTTCGTCTACGCGAACGTCTCGGACGCGTACGCGCTCGACACGCGCGACCGCGTGCTCGTCGACGCGACCGTGCAGCAGGGCGGCGGCGACATGTTCCTCCAGTACGACTCGCCGGGCGACACGATCCCGCACATGTTCAAGCCGTCGCCGCGCCTCGCGCTCGGCACCGACGGCACGTGGGTCTCGCGCTCGTGGCTGCTCGACGACGCGATCCTCACCAACCGCTCCAACGGCTCCGACTTCCGGCTCTCCGTCGAGGGGTCGCCGCAGGACGTGCGGATCGACTCGCTCGCGGTGACCGTCGTCCCGCGCGAGGTGGACCCCGCGATCGCGCTGCGGCGCCTCGTCGAGCGCGCCGACGTCACGTACGCCGCCGCGCGCGAGGGCGAGCGCGACGGCCAGTACCCGGCGGGCTCGCGCGCCGGGCTGCGCGCCGCGATCGACGCGGCCGACGCCGTCGCGCAGGACCCGGACGCGAACGGCGAGGAGGTGGACGCCGCGACGACGGCCCTGGAGGACGCGCTCGAGGACTTCCTCGGGTCGCAGGTCACGACCGACCTCGCGCGCGGCAAGCCCGTGACCGTGAGCTCCGGCGGCCCGGCCGCCGCGGCGACGGACGGCGACCGCGGCACGGCGTGGACCTCCGCGCGCGACGGCGACGCCGAGTGGGTCCAGGTCGACCTGGGCGCCGTCACGGAGATCGACGAGGTGCTGGTGCGGTGGACGCCGGACTACGCGCACGTCTACCGCGTGGAGGTGTCCACGGACGGGGCGACCTACGACGAGGTCGCGAGCGCCGGCGCGATCGACGCGACGGGGGTGCGCACCCGGTTCGAGCCCGTCGAGGCGCGCTACGTCCGCCTCGCGCTCGACGAGCGGGCGACGCAGCGCGCGGCGTTCGCGCTGACGGACCTCGAGGTGCGCCGGGCCCCGGCCGTCCCGGTCGACCCGCGCCTCGTCGAGACCGTGTTCCCGACCGAGGACGTCGTGGTCGCGGACCAGGTGGTCACGGACTTCGGCGCCGACCCCACGGGCGAGGCGGACTCGACCGCGGCGATCCAGGCGGCCCTGTACGCGTGCCAGGACGCGACGGGCGGCACGGTGTGGCTGCCCGCGGGCACGTACCGCGTGACGGGCACGCTGGAGGTGCTCCCGCACTGCACGCTGCGCGGCGCCCACCCCGACCGCGCGATCTCGCCCGACGCCGACCCGCTGGACGGGACGATCGTCGTCGCGGACCTGCCGTCGGGCGACGACGGCCCGAGCCTGTTCCGCGTGGGCGGCAACGCGGGCGTCGTCGGCGTGACGACGTTCTACCCCGGCCAGGACGCGGCGGACCCGGTGCCCTACGGCTTCACGGTCGAGCTCCCGGGCCGTGCGTGGCAGGGCGAGCAGAACTACATGATGAGCAGCGTCGAGCACGTGACGATGCTCAACTCGTACCGCGGCATCGGGATCTCCACGATGGCGCACGACCGCGGCGAGGGCGGGCCGGGCTCGCAGGTGCACGAGATCGCGAACGTGCGCGACGTCGTCGGGACCGCGCTGTTCGAGGGCGTGGTCGCCTACAACGGCGCCGACGTGGGCACGTGGCAGGACGTCACGTTCGACAACGGGGTGTGGTCCGGCGCGGGCGCCGCGTACGACGCCCCGGAGCGCGCGGTCCTCGACGCGTGGACGCGCGAGCACGGCACGGGACTGGTGCTCGGCGACCTGGAGTGGGACGAGTTCTCCGGCGTCTCGGTCGCGGACTATGCGGTCGGCATCCGCATCGTCAAGGGCCAGCGCGCGAGCTTCACCGGCTCGTTCCTCGACACGGAGGTGCGTCGCACGGACGTGGCCGTCCAGGTCGAGGTGTCCGACGACCGCTGGGGCACCGCCTTCGCGGGCGGCACCCTGGAGGGCTCCGAGGCGGCGGTCCGCAACACGTCGGGCGGCTACGTCAAGCTCACGGGCACCGACGTGGCCGGCGCCCTGGAGGGGACGGTCCACGTCCTCGACGGTCCGGACGGCGGCGTGCCCGCACGGCCGGAGCCGGTCCTCGCGCCGCGTCCCGCCGAGCGCCTGGTCGACGTGACGAAGGCGCCCTACGACGTGCCGCGCACCCCAGGCGAGTTCTCCGACGTCGACGTGACGGCGGCGATCCAGGCGGCGCTCGACGACACCGCGGCCGCGGGCGGCGGCGTCGTGTACCTGCCCGCGGGCTGGTACACCGTGCGCGGGCACCTCACGGTCCCCGCGGGCGTGGAGCTGCGCGGCTCGGCGGGCGTCGCGAACCGCGACTCGCTCGAGCTCAGCGGCGGCACGGTGCTCCTCGCGTACGAGGGCGGCGTGGCACCGGCGGCGCCGGGCGAGCCCGACCCGTCGGTCGACGAGACGGCGTTCGTCACCCTCGCGGGCGAGGACGCGGGCCTGCGCGGGCTGCGCGTCTTCCACCCGGAGAACAACCCGGCCGGCCCGGACGGCGTCCGGTCCTACCCGTTCGCCGTGCGCGGCGACGCGCCGGGGGCCTACGTCGTGAACGTCGGCCTGACGAACGCGTGGAACGCGATCGACCTCACCGCCGCGGCGGACGGGTTCCTCGTGCGGCGCGCGGTCGGCCTCTTCCTCTCCGAGGGCGTGCACGTCGGCGCCAACGAGGGCGGCACGGTCGAGAACGTGCTGTCGAACGGCAACGTCATCACGCGCCTCGCGTACGGCCTCCCGGGCTGGGTCGAGGGGGCCGACCTGTTCGGCCAGGTCATCGACCCGGTCGCCCGCGAGCGCGAGGTCCTCGTGCGGGCGACCGGGGCGCAGGACCTCACGGTGCTCAACGCGTTCGCGTACGGCACGCACGACGGCATCGTCGCGAGCGACGGCGCCACCGTGCGGGCGTTCAACCTGGGGACCGACAACCTCGGCCCGGGCGGGCACACGGTCGACGCGGACGCGTCGAGCACGGTGAGCGTAGTCAACCTCATGCGGTTCAACGGCACCACGAGCCGCGGTCCGGTGACGACCGTCAACCCCCTCGCCATCCACATGGCGACGTCGGCGCTCGCGGTCGCGGCGGACGCCGCCGAGGGTGCCGCGGGGACCGTGCGCGTCGAGGGCAACGAGGCGGAGCCGGGCCGGTACGAGACCGGGAGCGCGGTGGCCGTGGTCGCCGAGCCCGCCGACGGGTCGGCGTTCGCCGGCTGGCGCGACGCCTCCGGCGCCGTGGTCTCCCACGACGCGCGGTACGCGTTCGCTCTCGCGGCCGACACGTCGTTCACGGCCGTGTTCGTCGTCGCGCCGACGACCGGCGTCGAGGTCGAGGCGGCCGGGCGGTGCCTCGCGGGCCGCGCGTACGTCGCGGTCCGCGCGCGCAACGGGGGCGAGGACCCGGTGACGGTGCGCCTCGCGACGCCGTTCGGGGAGCGCACGGTCGACGACGTCGCACCGGGGAAGAGCGCTTACCAGTCGTTCGCGACACGGGAGACGGCGGTCGAGGCGGGCGCGGCGCAGGTCACCGTCACCGCGGACGGCGGCGACGTCGTCCTCACGGCGCCGTACGACGCCGTGCGCTGCGGCTGACCCATCCCGGCCGCGCACCCGCGCGGCCGGCACGACGGCGGGGTCCGGGGCGACCCGGACCCCGCCGCGCACGGGCGGGCCCGCAGGAGGCCCGCAGGAGAGGACGCAGGACATGACGGCAGCGGGCGACGAACCCGGGACGATCCACGGGGCGGACCCCAGCGAGGTCCGGCGCCGCGCCGGGTGGCTCGGCCAGGTCGCGCGCGTCGAGCAGCTCGTCGACGCCGACGGCCCGGCCCGCGGGGCGCGCCGCGTGCGCGTCGTGACGGGCGGCGGGCTGGAGCTCGACGTGCTGCCCGACCGCGCGCTCGACCTCGGCCAGGTCACGGTGCACGGCGTCCCGCTCGCCTGGACGGCCCCCGCGGGGCTCGCCGCGCCCGGGCTCTACCAGGGGGACGACTTCGGCACGACGTTCGGCGGCGGCCTGCTCGTCACGTGCGGCCTCGACCACGTCGGGTCACCGACGGTGGACGGCGGGCGCCGGTTCCCGCAGCACGGCCGGCTCACGGCGATCCCGGCGAGCGTCGAGCGTGCGGCCGTCGTCGGGGACGAGGTCGTGGTCGAGGGCGTCGTGCGGCAGGCGTCGCTCCACGAGGAGCACCTCGTGCTCCGGCGCCGGGTCCGCGCGGGCCTCGGGACGACGTCGGTCACCGTCGAGGACACCGTGAGCAACGAGGGGTGGCGCCCCGAGCCGCACCTCGTGCTCTACCACGCGAACCTCGGGTGGCCGCTCGTCTCCGAGTCCGCGGAGCTCGACGTCTCGTCGCAGCACGTCGAGCCCGACGGTCCGGACGCCGTCGGCGACCCCTGGCGCGAGATCACGGCGCCCGCCGAGGGCTACCGCCAGCGCGTGCACCGGCACGACCTCGCGCCCGGGACCGGGCGCGCCGTCGTGACGAACCGCGACCTGGGGCTGCGCCTGACCGTCTCGTTCCCGACCGCGACCCTGCCCGTGCTGTACCAGTGGAAGATGTTCGCCCCCGGGCAGAACGTCCTCGGGCTCGAGCCCATGAACGCGCCTGCGATCGGCGGGCGCGTCGCCGCGCGCGAGGCGGGCGTCCTGCCCGTCCTCGCGCCGGGCGAGTCCGTCTCCTACGCCGTGCGGTTCGAGGTCGAGCGCGTCTGACCGCTGTCCCGTCCCGCACCGCCCCACCCCGGACCCGTCCACCGAGCCCGTCCGCCCGCGCCCCGCGCGAGACCGCCCCAGGAGGCCGTCGCATGACCGACCGCACGTCCCCGCCCACCGCCCTCGTCGTCCGCGGCGGCTGGTCCGGGCACCGACCCGAGGAGACGACCGACCTGTTCGTCCCCTTCCTCAGCGCGCAGGGGTACGTCGTGCGCGTCGAGCCCTCGCCCGCCGTCTACGCCGACGCGCGGACCATGGCGCAGGTCGACCTCGTCGTGCAGAGCGTGACCATGAGCGAGATCGCCGACGAGCAGGTCGCCGGGCTCGTCGCCGCCGTCGAGGCAGGCACGGGGCTCGCGGGCTGGCACGGCGGGATCGTCGACTCCTACCGCGCGAGCAGCGAGTACGCGCACCTCGTCGGCGGGCAGTTCGCGCACCACCCGCGCCGCACCGCCGGGCCGGGCACGCCGCTCGGGCCGCTGCGCGGCGACGAGACGGACAGCTTCGTCACGCACGCCGTGCGCGTCGTCCCGGAGCAGTCAGACCATCCCGTCGTGGCCGGGCTCGACGACTTCGAGATCACCACCGAGCAGTACTGGGTCCTCACCGACGACTACGACGACGTCCTCGCGACGACGACCGTCGAGGCCCGGCCTGAGGACCCCTGGCACGACGCGTCGACCTCGCCCGCCGTCTGGACGCGGCGGTGGGGCGCGGGCCGGGTGTTCGTGTGCACCGTCGGGCACCGGCCCGAGGACCTCGAGCACCCGGCCGTCCGCACGATGGTCGAGCGTGGGATGCTGTGGGCGAGCCGGCAGGAGCACGCGCTGTGACCGCCGAGGCGCGGACGCTCGACGTCTCCACCGGCGCGACCGGTCGTACGGCGGGCGTCGGGATCGTCGGCTGCGGCGCGATCAGCGGTCAGTACCTCGACACGCTGCCCCGGCTCGACGGTCTGCGGCTCGTCGCCGTCGCCGACCTCGATCCGGGTCGCGCGGCAGCCGTCGCGGCGGAGCAGGGCGTGCGGGCCCTCACCGTCGACGCGCTCGTGCGCGACCCCGAGGTCGACGTCGTCCTCAACCTCACCACGCCCGCCGCGCACGAGGAGGTGGCGCTCGCGGCGGTCGCGGCCGGCAAGGACGTGTACGGCGAGAAGCCGCTCGCCGCCGACCGGGCCGCCGCCGCGCGGGTCCTTGTCGCCGCCGACGCCGCGGGCGTGCGCGTCGGGTGCGCGCCCGACACCGTGCTCGGCACGGGGATCCAGACCGCACGCCGCGCCGTCGACGACGGCCTGCTCGGCACGCCGGTCGCGGCGACCGCGACGATGGTCACCGCGGGCCACGAGCGCTGGCACCCCCACCCCGACTTCTACTACCTCCCGGGCGGCGGACCGCTGCTCGACATGGGCCCGTACTACGTCACCGCGCTCGTGCACCTGCTCGGTCCGGTGACGTCCGTGGTCGGCGCGTCGAGCCGGGCGCGCGCCACGCGCACGATCGGCTCGGGTCCGCGCGCGGGCGAGGAGATCCCGGTCGAGGTGGACACGCACGTCACGGGCGTCCTCACGCACGCGTCGGGCGCTCTGTCGACCCTCGTCATGAGCTTCGACGCCCCCGCGAGCCAGGCGCCCCCGATCGAGGTCCACGGCACGCTCGCCTCGCTCCAGGTGCCGGACCCGAACGGGTTCGAGGGCGTCGTCCGGCTCCGGGGCGTCACCGAGGGCGCTGCCGACGCATGGCGCGCGCTCCCCGTGAGCGCGGGGTTCCCCGACGCCGGACGGGGGTACGGCCTCGCGGACCTCGTGGCCACGCCCGACGGCGTCGAGCCGCGCGCGAGCGGCCGGCTCGCCCTGCACGTGCTCGACGTCATGGAGTCGTTGCTCGACGCCGCGCGCACCGGTGCGCGCGTGGAGGTCGGCGCTGCCGCCGACCGCCCGCGCGCCGTCCCGCTCCCGACCGTCCCCGACGACAGGGGGTGGCTCGCCGACGCTCTGCACGAGACGTGACCGCCGTGCCGGCGACGACGACGTCGTACCGGCACCACCAGAGAAACGGACGTGATCACATGAGCTTCACCCGACGTTCCTTCCTCGGCCTGACGGCCGCCGCCGCGGCGACCGCCGCCATCGGCTCCTCCGCCGCCTCCGCCGCCGGCCCGGCCACAGCCGCCCTCCCGGGCGCCGCCGCGGCGGTGAGCCCGCCCGGCGACGTCGTCGGCAAGATCACCGCCGGCTACCAGGGCTGGTTCGCGTGCCGGGGCGACGGCGCCCCCATCGACGCGTGGTGGCACTGGGCCCGCCAGGCCGACCAGGCGCCGTCGACCACCAACACCGTCATCAAGTCGTGGCCCGACGTCCGCGAGTACACGACGACGTACCAGACCGCGTTCCCCGCGCTCGGTGACGGCCGTCCCGCGCACCTCTTCTCGTCGTACGACCAGCAGACGGTCGACACGCACCTGCGGTGGATGGCCGAGAACGGCATCCGCACGGCGGCGCTCCAGCGCTTCGACCCGTTCGGCGGCGAGGGCCCGACCCGCGACGTCATGGCGAGCCGCACACGCACCGCCGCCGAACGGGCAGGCGTCAAGTTCTACGTCATGTACGACGTGAGCGACTGGTACGCGATGCGGAACCAGATCACGCAGGACTGGACGACGAAGATGTCCGCCCACGTCGCCTCGCCCGCGTACGCGCGGCAGAACGGCAAACCCGTGGTGGGCATCTGGGGCTTCGGGTTCGACGACGCCCAGCGTCCGTTCACGCCGCAGGAGTGCCAGGAGGTCGTCGACTGGTTCAAGGCGCAGGGGTGCTACGTCATGGGCGGCGTGCCGACGTGGTGGCGCGAGGGGACCGGAGACTCGCGCCCCGGGTTCGGGGGTGTGTACCGCTCGTTCGACATGATCTCGCCGTGGCTCGTCGGCCGGATCGGGACCGTCGCGGGCGCGGACGACTTCTACGCCCGGGCCACGGTCCCCGACCTCGCCGAGTGCACGCGCCTCGGCATCGACTACCAGCCGTGCGTCCTGCCCGGCGACCTCCAGGAGGGCCAGCGCGCGCACGGCGACTTCCTGTGGCGCCAGTTCTACAACCACGCGCGGGCGGGCGTCGCGAGCGCGTACGTCTCGATGTTCGACGAGTACAACGAGGGCAACCAGATCGCGAAGACGGCCGCGACGGCGGCGGACGTGCCCGCGGGCTCGGGCATGCGGGCCCTCGACGAGGACGGCACGGCGTGCTCCTCGGACTACTACCTGCGCCTCACGAACGACGGCGGCCGCCTGCTCCGCGGCGAGATCGCGCTGACGGCCGTGCGGCCCACACCGCCCGTGGTCGGCGGTGGGCCAGGGCCCGTGACCGGCCTCGTCACCCTGCGGGCGCGCGCGAACGCGCAGTACGTCCAGGCCCGCCAGACCGACGGCGGCACGCTCGTGGCGGCCGGACCGTCGGTCGGCTCGTGGGAACGGTTCCGGCTGGAGGAGCTGGGCGGCGGGGTCGTGGCGCTGCGCGCCGACGTCGACGGTCGCTACGTGTGCGCCGAGGACGCGGGCGCGCAGCCGCTCGTCGCGGATCGCGCCGCCGTGGGCGCGTGGGAACGGTTCCGGCTGGAGGACCTCGGCGGCGGGGCGGTCGCGCTGCGCGCCGAGGTCAACGGCCGCTACGTGTGCGCCGAGGGCGGGGGTGCGCAGCCGCTCGTCGCGAACCGGACGGCCGTCGGGCCGTGGGAGACGTTCGACCTCGTCCGGCTCTGACGCGCCTCACCAGCCGGTGGCGCTGCGGCGGATGACGTCGCGCCGCAGGTCCAGCAGCGCCGCACGGGCACGGCGGCGGCGGTCGGCCGGGTCCACGGTGAGCTCGTCGCCCGGGTTGGCGCGACGCTGCGGCTCCTCGCGGGGGCGCAGGTCCAGCGACATCCCGAGGTCGGTGGTCCGGCGTGCGGCGGTCCGGTGGTCCGTCGCACGATCGCCGGCGGACGCTCGCGTCGACGGAGCGTCGGCGCGGCCAGGGATCGACGGGGCGGAGAAGAGCGGGCGGTTGTCCGGCACGGGAGCCTCCTCGGGGACGGCCGCGAGGGCGGCCGCGGGTCGGGACGGATGCTGGTGCGCCGGGCTCGTGGCCCGGCGCACCTCCATCGTGCGACCGCGACGTTTCACCCGGTCGTCCGAGGCGTTTCGGCAGTGTTGCAGCAAGTCCGCCGCTCCCTGAGACGGCCCGCCCCCGGCGTCGAGCACGACATGGGGGTCGTTATCCGGCGGATAGCGACCCCCATGTCGTGTTCGACAGCGGGTGAGGTCGTGCTCGGGGGCGCTCAGGACGGGCCGCGGCCTCCGCACGAGGCGACCGTCTCGTCCTCGACGACGACCGAGGCCTCCCAGTTCCACGCCGTCGGGAGCGCTGCGACCGTCGCCGCCGGGACGTGGACCGTGTACAGCCCTGCGCCGGCGGCCGTGGGCGGGACGACGTCCCACTCGCCGCTTCCGTCGGCGCGCTGCTCGACCCGGAACGGCGACCGGAACTCGCCCAGTGGGTCGCCCTGCCACGTCTCGAGGCGCAGGACGAGGGCGGCGTCCAACGGTCCGTCGGGCGTGGCGTCCGGGTCGAGGTCGACCGCGAACGACGCGTCGAGGCCCGTCTCGTCGCCGGCCTCGTCGGGGAGCGGGCTCGTCCGGCTCACGCCCCACCGGCTCTCGGTGCCCGGGGTCGACCAGCTGACGACCTGCACCTCGCCGACGGTCAGCGGGGACTCGTCCGACACCTCCGGGGTGCACCTCGCCGTCCACACGTCGCCGCCGGTGTACGACGCCGGACCGAGGACGAAGACGGCGCTCCCCACCGAGAGGACGGTCGCCGCCGCGGTGACGGCGCGCGACGGCGCCGGGCCGCCCAGCCCGGTCCCCGGACCGAGGAACGGCACGGGCGGGCGGACCCGCCGCAGCACGACCGTGCTGCACAGCGAGTCGGCGAACGTCCGGCGCTGCGCGTGCCACAGCGGTCGCAGGAAGCCGATGTACAGGATCGCGTCGAGGAGGTGGGCCAGGTGGCGCAGGACGGTGCGGATCAGCCCGGCGGGCCGGCCGGTCGTGTCGTGCACGACGACGATCCCCACCGTCCGCTTGCCGGGCGTCGCTCCGGTCCACCCCTGGAGGGCGAAGAGCGCGGCCGAGGTGCCGAGAGCCCACCAGGTCCCGCCGGGGACGACGGTGCTCGTCGTCACGCCGACGCTGAACCCCGGGAGCCAGGCCACCTCGTAGGCGGGCCCGACCGCGAGGAACAGCACCGTCGCGACGATCGCCGTGTCGAGCAGCGACGCGACGACGCGGCGGGACCAGCTCGCGTACTCTTCGCGCGTCGGCTCCGGGCCGAGTCCCGGAAGGGCGGGCTCGAGGTCTCCGGCTCCGACGTCGTGCGTCGGCCCCCTGCCGGTCGGGGCGTCGATGGCCACGCGCCGATCCTGGCAGAGACCCCGCCCGGCGGGAAGCCCGCGCCACGCCGTCGAGGAGCGGTCAGCGGAAGGAGTGGCGCCGGCCTGCGACGACGGTCGCCAGGACCGGGACCATGAGGGCGAGCGAGACCCAGGGCAGCCCGGCCGGGCCGGCGACGGCGAGCGCCGCGCCGCCGACCGCGCCGCCGAGCGCGACGGACGTGTTCCACACGGTGACGAGCGCGGACTGCGCGACGTCGGCCCCGTCGCCCGCGGCTCGTGCGGCGGCGGTCGTGTAGAGGGTGCCGGCCCCGCCGAACGCGGCGCCCCACGCGGCGACGGCGAGCACCACGACGACCGTCGACGTCGGCGCGAGGCCGAGCACGAGCATGGCGAGTGCGAAGACCACGACCGACCCCAGGGTGAGGGCGCGCAGCCGCCGGTCGATGAGCGCCCCGACGAGGACGAGGGCGCCGGCGGACGCGGCGCCGAGCACGAGCAGCAGCGCGCTGGTCCGGGGGCCCTGGCCGAGGTGCGCGAGGTGGACCGCGACGTACGTGTACAGCGACGTGTTGGCGAGCACGTTGAGCCCGGTGACCAGCAGCACGGGCCGCAGGCCGGGGCGGGGGAGCACCGCGCGGATCGCGAGCTGCGCGCCGCGTGGGGTGCCCGCGGCGTCGGGCACGCCGAGCCGGACCCAGGCGAGCAGGCCGAGGCCGAGGACCGACAGCACGCCGAAGGTCCACCGCCATCCGACGGCGGCGCCCAGCACCGCGCCCGCGGGCACGCCGAGCGTGAGGGCGAGCGGGCCGCCGGCCATGGCGATCGTCATGGCGCGTCCGACGCGGTCGGCGGGCACGATCCGCCGCACGTACCCGGGCAGGAGCGCCCAGGTGAGCCCCGCGACGAGCCCGGCGGCGAAGCGCGCGACGAGCGTCAGCGCGAACGACGACGACACGGCCGTGACGGTGTTCGCGACGACGAACCCGGCGACGGTCACGAGCAGCAGCGTCCGCCGGTCCCACCGCGCCGTGGCACGCGTGAGCGGGATCGCGGCGACGATCGCCCCGACGGCGAACGCCGTGACGGTCTGCCCGGCGGCCCCCGCCCCGACGCCGAGGTCGGCGGCCATGGCCGGCAGCACGCCCGCGGGGAGGATCTCGGTGAGGAGCGTGAGGAAGCCCGACGCCGCGAGCGCGAGGAGCGCGGCGACGGGCAGGACCCCGGGGCTGCGCTGGTCCCCGGGGCGAGGGGCGCCGGACGGGGCGGCGTCGGGGTCCGGGACGGTGGCGGTGGTGGGTGTGCTCGTCGTGGACATGGGGTTAGCATCGATGTCTGACATTGATGTGAAGGTCAAGCGCGACGACCAGGCGAGGTGGATCACGTGCGGATCGGCG
Source organism: Cellulosimicrobium sp. CpK407 (assembly GCF_051844275.1). NCBI lineage: Bacteria > Bacillati > Actinomycetota > Actinomycetes > Micrococcales > Promicromonosporaceae > Cellulosimicrobium > Cellulosimicrobium sp. CpK407. The sequence continues at coordinate 47,141 of NZ_JBGNYC010000017.1, read as the reverse complement.
AGCTCTCCCGGCGCACCGGGACCCCGACGCGCCTCCTGCGGTACTACGAGGAGCAGGGGCTGTTCACGCCCGAGCGGGCCGAGAACGGGTACCGGGAGTACGGCGAGCACCTCGTCGACCGCGTGCTCCAGATCCGCGGACTGCTCGAGGTGGGGTTCACGACCAGGATCATCAAGGAGTTCCTGCCCTGCCTCGGCAACGCGCCGGAGATCCACCTGCACAACGCCTACCCGGACAAGATCGCGCTCCTCGAGACGGAGCTCGGCCGCCTGGAGGACCGCATCCGCATCCTCGAGAAGAACCGCGACGCCATCGCCGACTACCTCGAGCGCATCCGCCCGTTCGCTCAGCGCCCCGAGGACCGTCGCCCGGCACGGTCCGCCGTCGGCCTCTGACCGGCTACTCCGGGCGCGGCGCGTACATGATGACGGCGACGCCGGCGAGGCAGAGGAGCGCGCCGACGACGTCCCAGCGGTCCGGTCGGAAGCCGTCCACGACCATGCCCCACGCGAGCGACCCGGCGACGAACACCCCGCCGTACGCGGCGAGGATGCGGCCGAAGTTCGCGTCGGGCTGCAGCGTCGCGACGACGCCGTAGAGCCCGAGCGCGACGACGCCCGCCCCGATCCACAGCCAGCCCCGGTGCTCGCGCAGCCCCTGCCACACGAGCCACGCCCCGCCGATCTCCAGCAGCGCGGCGAGCACGAACAGCGGGATCGAGCGCGCGAGGTCCATGCGCGCCAGCGTAGGCGAGCGCGCGCGCACACCCGTGGGGCCCCTGCCCTGTCGCGGCCGGTGCGGGCCGCCGTGGGTGCTACCGCCGGACCTGCTCCAGCGGCTCCGCGAGGCGCGTGCACTCGCTGCACCGCAGCCGTCGCGCCGTCCGCACCACGGGGTTCCCCACGGAGCTGGAGGGGATCTGGATCCGCACCTCTCGGGTGTGCTCCGCGCACGTGGCTGCGCCGCACTCGCTGCACACGGCCGTCGCGACCCGTCCGTCGCGGGAGGTGGTTCCGCACTCTGCACACTGCATGAGTCCTGCTCTCCGCCGGCGCCGGTGCCGGCTGTTCGGGTGAACGTGTCGTCCAGCGACCCGGGGCGTCGTCGCCCCGGCGCGTGGGGGGCTTCAGTGGGCGGTGGTGGCCTCGGGGGCGGTCGTGATCGCGCGGACGGGTCGGCACGGGTTCCCCACCGCGACGACGCCCGCGGGGACGTCCCGCGTGACCACCGACCCCGCGCCGATGATGCTGTCGTCGCCGATCGTCACGCCGGGCGTGATGGTGACCGAGCCGCCGATCCAGACGTTGCTCCCGATCGTGACGGGCTCGGGCCGCTCCCATCCCTCGCGGCGGCGGACGACGTCCTCGGCGTGGTTCGGCGTGTAGATCGAGCAGCGCGGCCCGATGAGGCAGTCGGGACCGATCGTGACGAGGCCACCGCCGATGACCATGAAGTCGGCGTTGATGAAGGTCCGCGCGCCGATCAGCAGACGGTCGCCGTAGTCGATCGTCAGCGGCGGGCGGAAGTCGATCCCGTCCTCGGCGCCGGGGACGAGTCGGTGGAAGAGGCGGCGCGCCTCGTCGACGTCCTCGAAGTACACGCTCCCGATCCGGGCGCACGTCGCGTGCGCGTCCCGGGTCAGCTCCTGGAGCGCCGGCGACGTGCGGTAGCGCAGCCAACCGCCGGAGAGCAGGCTCCGGAGGTCCTCGTCCGTGGCGGCCAGCTCGGCCATCCTCGTCGTCGGCTCGGTCGTGGTGCTCATCGGACTCCCTCGTCGCGGATTAGTATTTCGATTAAACATATAGGTCCGCGCCACGTGGCGCAAGCCTTGTGGGCAACTGCCGCGCCACCGTCCCTGCCGACGTCCGGGGCGACTCCCGTCGCACGGTCAGGCCGGGCGGTCGAGCACGCGGCGCAGGCGCGCCTTCTTCTCGTTCTCGCGGACGACCCACGCCACGTCCGGGTCCGACGACCCGCGCAGCGCGGCGAACCGCAGCACGCCGGCGGCCGGGTCACCGGCGACGGCGACGCTCCAGCAGTACCCGAGGGCCTGGCGCAGCGTGCGCACGTCGGCGTCGCGGCGTGCGTCCGAGGGGAGCGCGCCGATCGTGGCGGTCGCGGCTGCGCAGGCGTCCAGCGCGGCGGTCGCGGTCGCGGGGTTCCGGAGGAGGCGCGGCTCGCAGATCCCGGCGACCGCCGCGCGGCGGACCAGCGGGTCAGGATCGGTCACCCACGACGACACGAGCGCACGGAGCGCGGCCGGCTCGGCGTCACCGATCCGCTGGAGCGCCATCGCGACGGCCTCGCGGACGCGCCACGACCCGTCCGACGCGCGGGCGCGCAGCAGGCCGGTCGGCGCCGCGCGCGCGTCGGCGGGGGCCTGGACGACGAGCCGGCCCAACCCGCACGTGCCGCAGCAGCGGAGGTACTCGTCGGGGTCGTCGGCGAGGGCGCGCACGAGGTCGTCGGGGGCGACGTCGGCGAACGCGCCCACGAGCTCGAGGTTCGCCCGGGGGCCCGGGAGCCCGGAACCCGCGGTGAGGTACGCCCGCACCGCGGCCGGGTCGTCGTCGAGCGCGCGCAGTGCTGTCCGGTGCTCGTCTCGCACGCTCATGACGACCACGCTAGGACGCGGCGCCCCCGCCGGACAGGGTCTTTCGGCCGGGTCGGCCGGGGTCGGCCGCCGTCGGGCTCAGCGCAGCGGGTCGAACGGGCGGATCTCGTCGGGGGTCTCCCCGGTCGTGACGAGGTGGGCGAGCGCGCGGCCCGTCGCCGGGCCGAGGACGATGCCCCACATGCCGTGGCCGCCCGCGACGTAGACGCCGGGGGTGCGCGTCGCGCCGACGAGCGGGAGACCGTCGGGCGTGACGGGGCGCGACCCGACCCACTCGTCGTGGCGGTCGTCGAGGTCGACGCCCTGGAACAGGTGCCGCACGGACGCGAGGATGGCCTCGATCCGGCGCGGCTGGAGCGGCTCGTCGGGGCCGCGGAACTCCATGGTCCCCGCGATGCGGAACCGCCCCTGGTACGGGGTGCACGCGACGCGGCGCGCGGGCAGGTAGATCGGGGTCTCGACGGGCTCGTCCGTCTTCACGGTGAACGAGTACCCGCGCCCCGCCTGGACGCGCGTGCGCACGCCGAGCGGCGCGGCGAGCGTCGGGAGCCACGCTCCAGTCGCGAGCACGACGGCGTCGCCCCGCAGCACGACCCCTTCCTCGCGCTCGGTGGGGGATCCGGCGCGGCGGGGCTCTGCGGCCTCCGGCCCGACGGCGTCGCTCCGCCCGGTCGTCGCGCCCGCCCGGGCGGCTCCGGACCCGCGCGTCGCGCCGACGAGCGCGGGGTGCGCGGCGGCGTCGGGGTGCACCGCGCGTGCGTAGACGCACGCGCCGAGGCGGCCGGGCTCGACGTCGAGGACCTCGAGCCCGGTGAGGATCCGCCCGCCGCGGGCGCGCACGGAGTCGGCGAGGGCGTGGACGAACGGGCCGGGCTCGAGGAAGCGCTGGCCCTCGAGGGCGTAGACCGTGGAGACGCGGTCGGTGAGCTGGTGCGCGCGCTCGCCGGCCTCGACGCGCCGGACGGGCACGGTCTGGCCGGCCGCGGCGACGTGCTCGAGCTCGCGGAGGAACGGTCGTGCCTCGCGGACGTGCTCGAACGCGACGGTGAACGGCCCGGGCGTGGTCCCGGCCTCGACGCCGTGCCCGAGGCTCCCGCCCGCGGCGAGCTCGTCGAACGCGTCGAGCGCGACGCGATCGATCGGGGTGAGGGCCGCCATCGCGTGGTCCCAGCGGCGCTGCGTCGCGTGCGCCATGAACCGCGCGAAGAACGACCACAAGCGCGGGTCGAAGCGCAGCGGGACGTGCAGCGGCGCGGCGGGGTCGAGGAGGGCGCGCGGCCCGTACGTCCAGAGGGACGGGTCCGCCAGCGGCATCGCCATGCCGGGGGTCAACCACCCGGCGTTGCCCCACGACGACCCGGCGGCGACGCCCTCGCGGTCGACGACGGTGACCTCGACGCCCTGCTCCTGGAGGTGCCAGGCCGTGGCGAGGCCCACCATGCCGGCGCCGACGACGACCGCCGTGCGGGGCGCTCGGCCGGGCGGCGCGGACCGGGCGTCGCGGGTGCGGGGACGGGGACGAGAGGTCGTGCTCACGCCGGGCTCCTTCGACCGACGCCCGCCTCGCGGGTGGCGAGGCGGGCGCGTGGCTGGTGTGCGACGGGATGGTGTCGCACGACACTCAGCGTGGTGGATCCTTCGGCATGCGGCAAGATGTGCCGAAGGATCGTCGTCAAGGCCGGCGGTGATCGACCTGAACTTCGCCGAACCCTCAGAGGAGGCTCCGCATGCCGAAGGATCTTCGACCCGCCGTCTTGGATGACGTCGACCGCCGCATCCTCGACGTCCTCGCGACCGACGCGCGCGCGACGAACGCGGCGATCGCGGCCCGCGTCGGGATCGCCGCGTCGACGTGCCACGCGCGCGTCCGCACCCTCGTGGAGCGCGGCGTGATCCGCGGCTTCCGGGCGGACGTCGACCCGGCGGCCCTCGGCCGCGGGCTCGAGGCGCTCATCGCGATCCGGCTCCAGGCGGGCGCGCGCAAGGGCCTCGAGGCGTTCCGCGACTACCTGCTCACGCTGCCGGACGTCGAGGGCGTCTTCTTCGTCACGGGCGACCGCGACTTCCTCCTGCACGTCGCGGTCGCCGACTCCGACGCCCTGCGCAACCTGGTCTCCAAGACGCTCAGCGTGCGGCCCGAGGTCGCGGGGACCAGCACGACCGTGATCTTCGAGCACGCGCGCCCCTGACCCCGGCTGCGTCGGGGTCGGGGGCGCGCGACGGGTCAGGTCGCGGCGCTCTCGCGGACCCGCGAGCGCAGCACGTGCTTGGTGAGCTTGCCGGAGGGGTTGCGCGGGAGCTCGGTGACGAGCACGACGTCGCGCGGCACCTTGTAGCGCGCGAGCCGGTCGGCGAGGAAGGCGCGCAGCGAGTCGAGCGAGGGCTCTGCGCCGGGAGCGGGGACGACGAACGCGACGACGGTCTCGCCCCAGTCGGCGTGCGGGCGCCCGACGACGGCGACGTCCGCGACCTCGGGCGACCCGCGCAGCGCCTCCTCGACCTCCTGGGAGTAGACGTTCTCGCCGCCCGTGATGATGACGTCCTTGAGCCGGTCGACGATGAAGAGGTACCCGTCCTCGTCGACGCGCACGACGTCGCCGGTGCGGTACCAGTCGCCCACGAGCACGGCCTCGGTCGCCTCGGGGTCGTCGAGGTAGCCGACCATCCGGGTGTCCGACCGCAGCCAGATCTCGCCGGTCCCGCCGGGGCCGACGTCGTTCCCGTCGAGGTCGACGACCCGCACGTCGACGCCGGGCATCCCGGCGTGGCCGATCGAGCCCGCCTTGCGTTCCTGGTCGGCGGGGCCGAGAGCGGTGCCGACCGGCCCCATCTCGCTCATGCCGTAGACCTGGTGCAGCTCGCCCGGGTAGGCGGCGCGGATCGCGCGCACGGTGTCGGCGCCGACGGGCGCGCCGCCGGCGAGCCACAGCCGCGCGCTCGACAGGTCGAACGTCGACAGGTCGATGCCCTGCGCGGCGGCGACCTGGAGCGGCGCGACGTACGCGATGGGCGCGCCGAAGAACGCGGTCGTGCGCTCGGCCGCGACCGTCCGCAGCATCTCGATCGGGTGGTACTCGCGCAGGAGGACCGTCGTCCCGCCGAGGAACACCATCGACAGGAACCAGTTGTTGAGCGGAGACGCGTGCCAGATCGGCATCGCGAGGAGGAACCGGTCGTCGGCGCGCAGCCCGACGGCGGCCGTCGTGTACGCCGCGACCGAGCTCAGCCCGCGGTGGGTGTGCTCGCAGCCCTTGGGGGCCGCCGTCGTGCCGGACGTGTAGAGCACCTGGGCGATCGTGTCCTGGTCGGGCGGGACGCCGTCCCACGCCTCGGCGGTGGCGACGAGCGCGTCGAAGTCGTCGGGCCCCGACGTCCCCGCCGCGTCCTGCCCGACGGCGTCCGTCTCCGTCCACAGCCAGCGCACCGCGGGCGCGGCGGCGGTCACGACGGGGGCCAGGCTCGCGTCCGCGACGCCCAGGACGGCGCCGCTGTGGGCGACGAGCCGCGCGACCTCGGGCGCCTGGAGCTTGTGGTTGACGGGGACGAGCACGGCGCCCGCGCGCCACAGGCCGAACGCCGCGACGACGAAGCCCGGCGTGTTGTAGGTCATGACCGTGACGCGGTCGCCGGGGCGCACGCCGGCGTCCCGGAAGACGGCCGCCGCGCGGCGCGCGGCCGCGTCGAGCTCGGCGTACGAGAGCCGGCGCTCGCCCAGCACGAGCGCCTCCTTGGTCGGGACCTTGCGTGCCGTGCTCTCCAGCATGCTGCCCAGGTGCATGTCGTCCTCCTCGACGTCCTGCTCGGCGTCGTCGTCGACGCCGTCTCGGCGGCCCGGACGGGGACCGGTGCCGCGATGAATTGAATCATGGTTCAATTCTTGGTGGGAAGCCGCGACGAGGCGGCGCACCCTCGACGACGACGGAGGAACCGTGCCCTACCGCGAGACGCCCGCCACGCGGGCCGCCCGCGAGCGCAAGCGCGAGGCGCTGCTCGACGCGGCGCGCACGATCGTCGCCGAGCACGGGTTCGCCGGGGCCAACGTGCAGGCGCTCGCCGCGCGCGCCGGGGTGAGCACGGGCGGCGTCTACTCGTACTTCCCCACCAAGGCCGACCTGCTCGTGGCCGTGTTCCGGCAGGCGGCGGACGTCGAGCTCGACGCCGTGCGCACCGCCGCCGCGGCCCGCCCGGACGATCCCCCGGGCGACCGGACCGTCGCCCGCCTCGGCCGCGCCGTCGACACCTTCGCGCGGCGCGCGCTGCGCGGCCCGACGCTCGCGTGGGCGCTGCTGCTCGAGCCCGTCCACCCGGCCGTCGACGCGGCGCGCCTGGAGTACCGCCGTGCCTACGCCGAGACGTTCGCGGAGGTCGTGCGTGCCGGTGTCGACGCCGGGGAGATCCCCGACCAGGACGTGACGGTCGTCGCGACCGCCCTCGTCGGCGCGATCGGCGAGTCGCTCACCGGTCCGCTCTCCCCGCTCGCGGGTGGCGGCCCGACCGCCTCCGACCGCACGGTTCCGCTCGCGGGTGGCGGCCCGACCGCCTCCGACGGCACGGTCCCGCCCGCGGTGCGGGACGCCGTCGTCGCGACGATCCTGCGCTTCTGCCTGGGCGCCGTCGGCGCCCGGGCGGCGGCCGCCGCTCCTGCGTCAGCCCCCGCCTGACGTCTGCCCGACCCGCCCCGAACCCTCCGGGCGCCGCCCGGCGGCGTCCCGACACCGAGCCACCCGCAGAGCCGCAGGAGGACACCATGACCCCGACCGACACCACCCCGGCCACGCGTCCCGCCGTCGACCCGGCCGACGGCGCGCACCCCGCGCCGCACGTCACGCACCGCGTGACCAACCAGCCGCCGGAGCGCGAGGGGGTCAACGAGTACCTCGACCACCCCGTGCTGCGCGAGGCGGTGCACGCGTACGGCGGGGCGTGGGGCGAGGACCGGCTCGTCGAGGTCGGCGCGCTCGTCGGGACGGGGGACTTCCAGCGCGCGGCCGAGCTCGCGAACGTCCACGAGCCCGTGCTGCGCACGCACGACCGCCGTGGGAACCGCATCGACGAGGTCGAGTACCACCCGGCGTACCACGAGGTGATCGGGGCGGCCGTCGCGCACGGCGCGCACACGAGCGCGTGGGCGGAGCCCGGGCCGGGGGCGAACGTCGTGCGGGGCGCGGCGTTCTCGCTGTTCGCGCAGGTCGAGCCGGGCCACGCGTGCCCGGTCTCCATGACGCACGCGGCGGTGCCGTCGCTGCGGCACGCGCCGTCGCTCGCCGCGGTGTGGGAGCCGCGGCTGCTCTCCCGCGGGTACGACGGCGCCCTCGCGGCCCCGGGGAGCAAGCCCGGCGTGCTCGTCGGCATGGCGATGACGGAGAAGCAGGGCGGCTCGGACGTGCGCGCGAACGCGACGACGGCCGTGCCCGCCGGGGCGGACGGCGCCTTCCTGCTCACGGGGCACAAGTGGTTCTGCTCGGCGCCGATGTCCGACGCGTTCCTCGTGCTCGCCCAGGTACCGGGCGCCTCGGGCGGGACCGCGCGCGACGGCGACGCCGCGCCGTCGTGCTTCCTCGTGCCGCGCGTCCTGGAGGACGGCACGCGCAACGTGTTCCGCATCCAGCGCCTCAAGGAGAAGCTGGGCAACCGGTCGAACGCGTCGTCGGAGATCGAGCTCGACGGCACCGTCGGGTTCCTCGTCGGGGAGCCGGGGCGCGGCGTGCGGACGATCATCGAGATGGTGTCGCGCACGCGGCTGGACTGCGTGCACGGCTCGGCCGCGGGCATGCGCCAGGCGGTCACCGAGGCCCTGTGGCACGCGCGGCACCGCAGCGCGTTCGGCGCGGCGCTCGTGGACCAGCCCGCCATGACCGCGGTGCTCGCCGACCTCGCGCTCGAGTCCGAGGCCGCGACGCTCACGTCGGTGCGCCTCGCCGCCGCGCACGACGGCGAGTCCGAGCACGACCGCGCGTTCCGCCGCCTCGCGACGGCCGTGAGCAAGTACTGGGTGTGCAAGCGCGGGCCGCACCACGCGTACGAGGCGATGGAGTGCCTGGGCGGCAATGGGTACACGGAGGCGTTCCCGCTCGCGCGCCGCTACCGCGAGCAGCCGGTCATGGCGATCTGGGAGGGGTCGGGCAACGTCATCGCGCTCGACGTGCTGCGCGCCATGGGTCGCGAGCCGGAGTCGGTCGCGGCGTTCCAGGCCGAGCTGGGCACGACGGCGGGGGCGCATCCCCTCCTCGACGCGCACGTCGCGCGCACGCGCCGGCTGCTCGCGGAGGTCGCGGGGGCCGACGCCGGGGCGCAGCAGGCGCAGGCCCGTCGCGTCGTGGAGTCGCTCGCCCTCGCGCTCCAGGCGTCGCTCGTGGTGCGGCACGCGCCGTCGGGCACGGCCGACGCGTTCGTCGCGGCGCGCCTCGGCGACGACCGCGGCCACGGTTACGGCGTCCTGCCGCGCGGGACGGACGCGCACGCGATCCTCTCGCGGCACGCGGGCGCGTGAGCAGGGGTCGTCGTCAGCCCTGGAGGTAGTGCAGGACGGCGAGGACACGGCGGCTGTACCCGCCGGCGGCGTCGAGGCCGAGCTTGGTGAAGATCGCGTTGCCGTGCTTCTCGACCGCCGAGAGCGACAGGTGCAGCGCAGCCGCGATCCCGGCGTTCGTCCGGCCCTCGGCCATGAGGCGGAGGACGTCGTGCTCGCGCTCCGTCAGCCGCGAGAGCGGGTCGGCGCGGGAGGTGTCCGCGAAGAGCTGGCGGACGACCTCCGGGTCCACGACGAAGTCGCCGGCCTCGACCCGACGCAGCGCGTCCAGGAGCTCCGAGACCCGCATCACGCGGTCCTTGAGGAGGTAGCCGACCCCCGCGCCGTCGCTCGTGACGAGGTCCCGCGTCGGCTCGGCCTCGACGTACTGCGAGAGGACGAGCACGCCGACCCCGGGGAAGCGGCGCCGCACCTCGATCGCGGCCCGGATGCCCTCGTCCGTGTGCGTCGGGGGCATGCGCACGTCGAGCAGCACGACGTCCGGCGCGGGACGACGCCCGAGCAGGGCGAGGAGCTCGTCGGCGTCGCCGACGGCGGCGTCGACCGTGACGCCCTCGTCCACGAGGAGGGCCCGGAGACCCTCGCGCAGGAGGGCGGAGTCCTCGGCGATCATCACGCGCACGGCAGCACCGCCGTCACCGTGGTCGGCCCGCCGGGAGGGCTGGCCACGTCGAGCGAGCCGCCGAGCGCCGCCGCCCGGGCCGCGAGGCCCGCGAGCCCGCGACCGCCGCGCGGGGACGCGCCACCCCGACCGTCGTCCGTGACGGTGGCCCGCACGACGCCGTCGGCCGAGGTCACGGTGACCGTCGTGCGGGTCGCGCCGGCGTGCTTGGCGACGTTCGCCAGGGCCTCGGCGACGACGTAGTACACGCACGCCTCCACCGCGGGCCCCGGTCGCCCGTCCAGGCGGTAGTCGAGCTCCGCGGACGGGGTCGCCCGCGCCGCCAGGCGTGCCAGGACCGGGCGCAGCCCCCGGGTGTCGAGCGCCGCGGGGTGCACGCGCCAGGCGACGTCGCGCACGCTCGCGAGCACCCGGGACGCCTCGTCGGCGGCGTCGGCGAGGAGACGGTCGCGGACCACGGGGTCGGTGGCTCGTCGGCCGCGGTCGAGCAGCATCCCGAGCGCCACGACCTGCTGCTGGACGCCGTCGTGCAGGTCGCGCTCGACCCGACGGCGTTCCGCCTCGACGGCTGCGACGATGTCCGAGCGCGAGGCGGCGAGCGCCTCGACCTGGGCGAGGAGCTGCGTCCGGTCCTCCTCGCCCAGCAACCGGCTCGCCGCCGCCCGCTCGAGCGCCGCGGAGCCGACGAGTCCCATGAGCGCGAGGTAGAGCAGGATCCCGCCCGGCACGACCGCCGAGAGGACGGTGAGCCCGGTCGTCGGGTCGCTGTCGTCGTCCGCCAGCGCGGGGACCCGCAGGTCGAACGCCCACGACGCCGTCATGAGCACCGCCGCGAACGCCCCGTAGGCGAGCAGGAGGAGGATCCCCGCGCTGAGCAGGCCCACGGCGAGGCGGGCGGCGAGGTAGCGCAGGGGTCGACCGGTGCCGTCCGGAGCGTCGGTGTGCCAGGCGAACCACCGCTCCAGGCGCCGCAGGTGCACGCGCACGGCGGCCCGGACCCGCCCGTCCCGCCAGGCCGCCGTCCGGGCGGACGCGCGGGCGAACGGGGCGGCCACCGCGGCAGCGAGCAGCGTCACCGCGTCCATCGGGACGAGGCAGACCCCCACCACGACGCCGCACGAGGCACGGACGACGGACGGCGCTCGGCTGGGCACGCGACTCACCCTAGCGACGCGACCTGCGACGCGGACTGCGGAAAACCGCACCCCGTGCCGCGGGGAACCGTCGCCGTCCGTGCGCGACACCGCGTTCCGGCGCGGCTCGCGCCTTCCTAGCGTCGTCGGCATGAGCCTCTCCTCGCCGTCCGTCCTCGCGGCCACCGCCTCCGACCCCGGCCCGATCACCCGCCTCACGGACTGGGCGGTGAGCCTGATGGAGTCCCTCGGCGCACCGGGAGCGGGTGTGGCGGTCGCCCTGGAGAACCTCTTCCCGCCGATCCCGAGCGAGGTGATCCTGCCGCTCGCCGGGTTCACGGCCGCCCAGGGGCGTCTCGGTCTGCTCGAGGCGATCCTGTGGACGACGGTCGGCTCCGTCGTCGGGGCGCTCCTCCTCTACGGGCTCGGTGCCGCGCTCGGCGCCGAGCGGCTCCGCGCCGTCGCGGCTCGCCTGCCGCTCGTCCGGGTCGAGGACGTCGACACCGCCGAGGCGTGGTTCGCCCGGTACGGGACGACAGCGGTCCTCGTCGGGCGCGTCGTCCCGATCGTGCGCAGCCTCATCTCGATCCCGGCCGGCGTCGAGCGCATGCCGCTGGGCAGGTTCCTCGTCCTGACGGCGGTCGGCAGCGGCGTCTGGAACACCACGCTCGTCCTGCTCGGCTACGGTCTCGGAGAGCGGTGGCCCCAGATCGAGGCCGCGATCGGGACGTACCAGAAGGGGGTCCTCGCCGTCGTCGCCGTGCTCGCGGTGGCGTACGTCGTCCACCTGCTGGTCCGCCGCGCGCGTGCCGACTCGCCGCCGCAGCCTGGTGGCCCCGCGCCGCGGCGGCACGCGCGGCGCTGAGCACCCCGTCGGAGGAGCGCATGGGTTCGTGGGAACAGGGCGACGGCGTCGTGGAGCTGCCGGACGGGCGTCGGGTGCGGGGCCGCGGGCTGCGGTCCGGGCCGCCCGGGCCGGACGACGTGCCGGAGCTCGGCGTCTACCTCACCGGGACGCCGCCGCCGGCCACGGCATGGGAGTCGCTTTGGGTCCGGTGGCCGGACTTCGCGCTGCCGCGGTCCACGCCGGACGCCGTCGCGGTGCTGCGCGAGGCGTACGAGCGGGCCGCCGACGAGCGCGTGGAGCTCGCGTGCGGCGGCGGGACCGGTCGCACCGGCACGGCGCTCGCGCTCCTCGCGGTGTGGGGCGGCATCCGCCCCGACGACGCCGTCGCCTGGGTCCGCGCGCACTACCGGCCCCGCGCCGTCGAGACGCCGTGGCAGCGCCGCTGGGTGCGGCGCACCGGGGCACGGACGGTCCCGTAGGCCCAGGGCGGGACCGCTGACGTCGCCCGGGCGTCGAGCGTCTGTGGGTGCCCGCCCGTACCGTCCGGTCCATGGATCGAGAGACCTTCTGGGAGATCGTCGACGCCGCGCGCGACCGGGCGGGCGCGGGCGCCGACGACCGCGGCGCGGAGGACGACCCGCTGCCCGGCGCCCTGACCGACCTCCTCGTCGAGCGGCTCACCGCGGACGAGATGCTGGCGTTCGTCGACGTGGCGGGAGACGTGTCCGACGACGCGTACGCGTGGCCGCTGTGGGGTGCCGCGTACCTCGTCGAGGGCGGGTGCAGCGACGACGGCTTCATGGACTTCCGCGACGGGCTCGTCCTCGCCGGCCGGGCGGCGTTCGAGCGCGCCGTGGCGGACCCGGACTCCCTCGCGGACCACCCCGTGGTCGCCGCCATGTCGCGCGGCGGGTCCGCCTGGTTCGGGTACGAGTCGCTGGACTCGCTCGTCGGCGACGCGTGGTCGCGCGCGACCGGCGAGGACGACGAGGCGTACTACGCGGCGCGCGAGCGGACGTCGTCGGGGCCGGCGCGCAGCGAGCCCGCCGGCGAGCAGTGGGACTTCGACGACGACGAGGAGAACGCGCGCCGCCTCCCGCGGCTCACCGCGCTGTTCGCGGTGTGAGACCGCTCCGCGTCGACCGGCAGCGCTGACCCGACGTCACACGCGCCAGGCGAACAGCCCCGCCGGGTCGTAGGCCGACCGCACCGACGCGAGGCGCGCCGCCGTCTCCGGCGACCACGCCCGCGCGAGCGTCTCGTCCGTCCACGGGCCAGGCAGGAAGTTGATGTTGGTCTCCGTCGCGGCCCACGGCTCGGACCACTGCGCGAACGACGCCGCGGCCTCGACCATGTCCGGCACGCGCGGGGGGTTCACGCCGACCAGGCTGAGCAGGAACCCGGCCGTCCGCCCGCCCGCGGCGGACCCGCCGTCCACGTCGCGCGCGCCGGCCGCGCCGAGGTGCCGCAGCTCGGCCGCCACGAACGGCGAGCCGCTGCCGGGCCCGAGGTCCGCGAGGAACCGGTCGAGGAACGCCGCGTCCACCTCGCGCAGGCCGGCGCCGTAGACCCACGACGGGCCGGCGTCCTCGGGGTCGTCGTGGATCGACGCGATGGCGGTCGTCGGGATCTCCCCGACCGCGTCGGCCATGACCGGGGCGAGAGCCCGCAGCGGCGCAGCCAGGCGCTCGCCCTCCGCGGCGTCGCCCGGGTAGGCGAACCGGAGGGCGAGGACCGTGCGGCCGCGCAGGTGCTCGGGGATGAACGGCAGGTCCGGGAGGGCGAGCACCGCGACGGAGGTCGTGACGTCGTCGGGCGCGGTCGCGGTCCAGTCGACCCAGCCGCGCAGCACGTCCTCGACGTGCGGGGCGTCGAACGTGAGCGCCCCCGCGTACAGGGTGCGCAGCGGCGCGAGCTCGACGTCGACGCGCGTCACCACGCCGAGGCCGCCCTTGCCGCCGCGCAGCGCCCAGAACAGGTCCGGCTCGGAGTCCGCGCTCGCCTCGACGACCGAGCCGTCGGCCAGCACGACCCGGAACCCGCGGACCCAGTCCGTCGTGAGCCCGTGGCTGCGCGTCAGCGGGCCGAACCCGCCGCCGAGCGTGTACCCGACCACGCCGACCCCCGTGGACGACCCCGTGACGGGGAGCAGCCCGTGCTCCGCCGCGGCCTCGACCACCGTCTTCCAGCGGGTGCCCGCGGCGATGCGCGCGACGCGGGTCTCCGGGTCGATCTCGACGCCCGCGAGGTCGCTCGTGCCGAGGACGAGGCCGTCCGCGACGGGCGAGGACGCGCCGTGGCCCGTCGCGTGGGCGCGCACGCGCAGCCCGTGGTGGGACGCGAACCGGACCGCCTCCACGACGTCGGCCTCGGTGGCGGCCAGCACCGCGAGGTCGGGGTCGTGCGTGACGAGCGTGCTGTGGGAGGCGACGGCCTCCGCAGCCGTCGGGCCGCCGTCGGGCAGGTCGCCCCGGGCGAGCACGCGACCCGTGACGCGGTCGCGCAGCGCGGCGACGTCGGTGGGCGGAAGAGTGGTGGCAGAGGTGGTCATGGTGGTGGTCCCCTTCGTCGCGGTGTGCGCGTCTCGACGCTAGGTGCGGTCACCCACACGACGACGCGCGAGCACGGTGTGTGACACGTGCCCCGACGGGTAGGGAGGGCGCCGCGTCAGGTTCGTGGCGCCCCCGGCAGCGGCAGCCAGTCGAGGACGTCCTGGATCGTGCGGTCCCAGAAGCCCCACTCGTGGGTCCCGGGCGAGAACTCCGACCGCAGCGCCACGCCGGACTCATCGGCCACGCGCTCGAACGCCCTGTTGCCGTCGACGAGGAAGTCCTCCGTCCCGCACGCGAGGAACAGGTCGGGGAGGTCCGCCGTCCGGCCCTCGGCGGCAGCCCGGCGCAGCAGCGCGAGCAGGTCGTCGTCGGAGCCCGCGATCTCCCGGTCGCCGAACACGCGCTCGATGTCGGGCAGGCGGCGCTCCCGGTACGACTCGTCGGCGAGGTCGAGCACCCCGGACAGGCTCGCCGCCGCCGCGAACCGCTCGGGGTGCCGCAGCGCCCAGCGGAACGCCCCGTACCCGCCCATCGACAGTCCGGCGACGAACGTGTCCTCGCGTCGCGACGACACCCGGAAGAACTGGTCGACCAGGCTCGGCAGCTCCTCCGACAGGAACGTCCAGTACCGGTGCCCGTGCACCTCGTCGGCGTAGAAGCTGCGCTCCACGCGGGGCATGACGACGGCCAGCCCCCGGTCGGCGACGTACCGCTCGATCGACGTCCGGCGCGTCCAGATCGTCTCGTCGTCGCTCATGCCGTGGAGCAGGTAGAGCACCGGGGCGCCCTCGGCGCGGGCGCTCGCGGACCCGGCCATGCCGATCTGGGTCGCCGTGGCCTGCGGGAGCACGACGGTCATCGTCGTGCTCACCTCGAGCACGTCGGAGTAGAAGGAGCAGCGGACGAGGGCCACGGGTCGCCTCCCGGCGGGTCGGATGTGCCGACGGGGGCGCCCGACGGCGCCCCCAGTCTGCCCGCTGTGAGCCATCGCACGGGCCGCACGCTCCGCTCCGGCGATGGATGAGGCTAGCCTTACCTTGCTCAGTCGCCGCGCCGGCGGCGCCACCGTCCCTTGGGAGAGATCCATGCGTCGTCCGACGTCCTCCGCCTCGCGCCGCACCACCGCGGCTGCCCTCCTCGCGCTCGGCGCGCTCGTGCTCGCCGGGTGCTCCGCGGGCGCCGACGACGGCGCCGCCGACGACACGAGCACGACCCCGGCCGCGGGCGGCGCCTTCCCGGTGACGATCGAGAGCGCCCTGGGCGACGCCGTGATCCCCGAGCAGCCCGAGCGGGTCGTGACCTGGGGCTGGTCGACGCAGGACGCGGTCCTCGCGCTCGGGGTCGTGCCCGTCGCGATGCCGCGCAACGACTACGGCGGCGGCGAGGCCGGGATCCTGCCGTGGGACGAGGACGCGATCGAGGAGCTCGGCGGCGAGACCCCGACCCTGCTCTCCGGCTCCGACACGGGCGAGGTCCCGTTCGAGGAGATCGCCGCGGCGCAGCCCGACGTCATCCTCGCGCCCTACTCCGGCATCACGCAGGAGGAGTTCGACCGGCTGTCCGAGGTCGCGCCCGTCGTCGCGTACCCGGACCAGCCGTGGGCGCTGCCGTGGCAGGACCAGCTCGAGATCGTCGGGACGGCGCTCGGCAAGAGCGACGAGGCGGCGGCGCTCCAGTCGGAGACCGACGCGTACGTCACCGCGCTCGCCGACGAGCACCCGGAGCTCGACGGCACGACGTTCGTCTACGCGTCGGCCAACACCCCGGGCACGCTCAACGTCTTCCGGGCGGACGATCCGCGCGTCGACCTGCTCGAGGACATGGGCATGACGCTCAGCCCGAGCGTCGCCGAGCTCGACGCCTCGCCCGACGACGGCACGTACTTCTACGGGCTCAGCGAGGAGCGACTCGGCGAGATCGACACGGACGTGCTCGTCATGTACTTCGGCTCCCAGGACGAGGTCGACGCCTTCACGGCGCTGCCGTCCGTCGGCGCGATGGAGACGGTGCAGCAGGGCCGGTTCGCCCCGATCGTCGGCGAGTCGTTCGTCATGGCGAGCAGCGCCCCGACCGTGCTCTCCATCCCGTGGATGCTCGACCAGTACGTCCCGCAGCTCGCCGAGGCGGCCGCCGCGTCGAAGTGAGCCGTGCGGCCGCGTCGTGCGCGACGCGGCCTCGGCGGCGGGATCAGCCGCCCAGGGCGTCCAGCAGGCGCCGGACGGACGTCCCGAGGCCCCACCGCTCCGTGAGCTCGGCGAGCGTGTCGGGGTCCGCGGGGGCGGTCGGGAGCGCGTCGTGGACCTCCCCGACGGGGGCGTCCGGCGCGACGCGCACGACGAGCGGCGCGACCTCCAGGTAGGAGGCCGCCTCGGTGAGGCGACGGCGCTGGGTCGGTGTCAGGCCGGGGTCGCCCGCCTCGCGCGCCGCGAGCACGCCCGCGAGGTCGCCGAACCTCGCGAGCAGCGCGACCGCCGTCTTCTCCCCGATGCCGGGGACGCCGGGCAGGCCGTCGCTCGGGTCGCCGCGGAGCACCGCCATGTCCGCGTACGCCGCCCCCGTCGGGATCCCGTACCGCTCCGCGAGCCGCGCCTGGTCGACGACGTCGAGGTTCTTCACGCCCTTGGTCGGGTAGAGGACGCGGACGCCCGCTTCGTCGTCGACGAGCTGGAACAGGTCGCGGTCCCCGGTGACGACCTCGACGGCGGCCCGGCCCGACGCGTCCGGCGCGGCGCCCTCGGCCGCGCGCCGCGCGACCTCGCGCGCGGTGAGCGTGCCGATGACGTCGTCGGCCTCGTACCCCGCCGCGCCGACGCGGGCGATCCCCAGCGCCGCGAGCACGTCGACGATCACCGGGATCTGCGCGACGAGCTTCTCCGGGACCTCCTCGACGCCCGTGGTCCCGGGCACCTTCTCGGCGACCCGGTGCGCCTTGTACGACGGGATGGCCTCGACGCGGAACGCCGGGCGCCAGTCCACGTCCCAGCACGCCACGAGGCGCGACGGGCGGCGGTCCGTGACGAGCGTCGCGATCATGTCGAGCAGGCCGCGCACCGCGTTGACCGGCGTGCCGTCCGGGGCCTTGATCGAGTCGGGGACCCCGAAGAACGCGCGGAAGTACAGGCTCGCCGTGTCGAGCAGCATGAGCTCGCCGCCCGCCGTCGCGGGGGTGCTCGAGGGGGCGCCGTCGTCCGTGCTCTGCGTCATGCCGCCATCCTGCCGCACGGCCCCGACACGGGGCCCGCCGTGCCGCCGCGCGCCGCTGCCCTCGCCGTCTGACGGCGCGCGCGGTTCACTGGTGCCGTCGACCGCTACACGGAGGTGAGCGTCATGTCCACGACGGCACGACGAGGAGCCGGCGCGGCTCTCGCCATCGCGGTGATCCTGCTCCTCGGGGCCTGCGCCGCCGGGCCGAACGTCGCCGCGAGCCCCGGCGGCTACGGGTTCTGGTGGGGTCTGTGGCAGGGGATGATCCTGCCGTTCACGTTCATCGTGTCCCTCTTCACCGACACGGTGAGCATCTACGAGGTCGACAACAACGGGAACTGGTACGACGTCGGGTTCATGCTGGGCATCGCCCTGTTCTCCGGGCCGGTGATCGCGCTGCGCGGGCGTCGGTAGGCGGCCCGGGGCTCAGCGCTGCGCCGGTGCCGTCGTCCGTCCGACGCGACCCGAGACGAGGAAGACCGCCAGGATCGCGACGGCGATGAAGAGGATGTTGAAGGTCCCGGCGAACGCGTTGAGCGCGTCGGACCCGGCGTTCGTCCCGTGCGTGTCGACACCGCCCGTCGCGAGGATCGTCGTCGGGTCGGTCGCCGCGTGCAGGAGGATGGCGGGGACGATGCTGCCCGTGACGCGCATCGAGAGGTACATCATGGTGCCGAACCCGAACGCGTAGACCACCGTCGTGCCCACGGTCAGGAGGTTCTGCCCCGAGACCAGGTTCGACGCGTGCAGGAAGCCGAAGAGGATCGACGACAGCACCATCACGGCCTTCTCGCCGTACCCCGCGCGGCGGAGCATCGTGACGGCGACGCCGCGCGTCAGGACCTCCTCGGCGAACCCGATGCACAGGCCGAGCGCGAAGACGGTGAGGATCACCGTGACGTCGTACGACGACCAGCTCGTCGCGACGAGGTGCAGCACGACCGGTACGAGGACGAGGACGACGGCGACCCACATCCACGGCCGCCCCGCGACCGGTTGCGGACCGAACACCTCGCGCCGCCAGCGCATCGTGGACAGGAAGGCGACGAGCAGCAGGCTCATGACGAGGATCGGCAGCAGCAGCCCGAAGAACACGGTGCCGGACGAGTCGAGGAGCTCCTCGCCGCTGCCCGGGCCCAGCCCGCTGACGCCGACGAGCCATCCGAGCCCGAGGTACACCGCGATGTAGAGGACCGCGAAGAGGAAGGCCCGCCACCAGCCGCCCTGGTCCCAGAACCGCTGCCAGCCCGACCGCGGGGTGGCCTGCTCGATCGATCCCGTCACCTCGGTCATGGGTGCTCCTCGCCCGTCGTCGTACGGCCGCCGGCGCCGGCCGATCGGTGCGAACGGCGCGACCGACAGGAGCGAGCGTAGGGACGGAGCCCGCAGGGCGCGCGGCGAACCGCCCCGTCAGCGAGCGGTGGTGTCGGTGAGGGCGGCCGCGAGCCGGTCGAGCGCGCCCGGGACGAGCGAGTAGTACGCCCAGCGGCCGCGCTGCTCGCGGGTGAGCAGACCGGCGTCGACCAGGATCTTGAGGTGGTGGCTGACGGTGGGCTGGGAGAGGCCGACCGGCTCGGTGAGGTCGCACACGCACGCCTCGCTGCCGTCCTGCGCGGCGACGATCGCCAGGAGCTGGACCCGGGTGGGGTCCGCGAGGGCCTTGAAGGTGCGGGCGAGCTCGCGCGCGGCCCCGGGGTCGACGGCCCGGGTGACGGGTCCGCAGCAGCCGGCGCCGTCGCCGACCGGGGTGAGGGTCAGTTCGGTCGTCGTCATGCCACCATCGTCGCACAGATTGACAACCTTCGATGCGTCCTCCACGATGCTCATATCGACAACCTTCAATGCGAGGAGTGGTGATGGTCGAGGTGGTGCGGGACGAGCTCCCGGTCGTGGTGATCGGGGCAGGTCCGGTGGGTCTGGCGGCGGCGGCCCACCTGCTGGAGCGCGGGCTCGAGCCGGTGGTGCTGGAGGCCGGGGACGGCCCTGGCGCCGCGGTGGCGTCGTGGGGCCACGTGCGGCTGTTCTCGCCGTGGCGGTACGACGTCGACCCGGCGGCTCGGCGGCTGCTCGGACCGACGGGGTGGGTCGAGCCGGACCCCGACGCCCTGCCGACCGGCGCGGAGCTCGTCCACCGGTACCTCGCGCCGCTCGCCGCGACGCCTCAGATCGCGCCGCGGCTGCGCACGGGCACGCGGGTGCTCGCGGTCGCACGCGACGGGGCGGACAAGACGCGCTCGCTCGGCCGGGGCCGCCGCGCCTACCGCGTGCGGACCATCGGTGCCGACGGCGTGGTGCGCGACGTGCTGGCCCGCGCCGTGGTCGACGCGTCGGGCACGTTCTCGACGTCGAACCCGCTGGGGGCCTCGGGCCTGCCCGCCGTGGGCGAGGCGGAGTCGGCGGCGTTCGTGACCGGTCCGCTGCCCGACGTGCTCGGCGCCCAGCGTGACCGGTTCGCCGGCCGCGACACGCTCGTCGTCGGGATGGGGCACTCCGCGGCGAACACGCTCCTGAGCCTCGTCGAGCTGTCCGAGTCCGAGCCGGGCACCACGATCACGTGGGCGATCCGCGGCGGGTCGGCGCGGCGCCTGTTCGGCGGCGGCTCCGACGACGAGCTCCCCGCGCGCGGCCTGCTCGGGACGCGCCTGCGGGCCGCCGTGGAGGAGGGGCGGTTGACGCTGCTCACGCGCGTCTCGATCGACCGGCTCGTGCCCGGCGTCGGGACCGTCCAGGTGCTGGGGGCCGCGCGGGACGGGGCGCTGAACCTCGAGGTGCACCAGATCGTCGACGCGACGGGCTTCCGCCCGGACCTCGACATGCTGCGCGAGGTGCGCCTCGACCTGGACCCGGTCGTGGAGGCGCCCGCCGCGCTCGCCCCGCTCATCGACCCGAACCAGCACTCCTGCGGCACCGTGCCCCCGCACGGGGAGAAGGTGCTCGCCCACCCGGACGACGGGTTCTACCTCGCCGGCATGAAGTCCTACGGGCGCGCGCCGACGTTCCTCCTCGCCACGGGCTACGAGCAGGTCCGTTCGATCGCCGCGGCGCTGGCCGGGGACCGGACCGCGGCGGACGCGGTCGAGCTGAACCTGCCCGCGACGGGTGTCTGCTCGAGCGACCTGGCGCTGGAGGCCGACGGCGCGAGCGCGGGCGGGTCGTGCTGCGGCACCGCGCCGGCCGCGCCGCAGCTCGTGACCCTCGGCGTCGGGGCACCTGCCGGAGTCGGGTTCGCGACCGGCGTCGCGCACGGCCGCTCGGGCGACGCGGAGCTCGCCTGAGCGCCCGGCCGCGCGTCGGGTCCGGAGGACCGCCGCGCGGCCGGCTCCTCAGCCGCGCGGCAGGGCGACCGGGGTGACGCCGAGCTCGTCGAGGAGAGTCAGCACGCGGGTGCGGATCTCGTCGCGGATGGGGCGCACGGCGTCGATGCCCTGCCCGGCGGGGTCCTCCAGCGCCCAGTCCTCGTACCGCTTGCCGGGGAAGATCGGGCACGCGTCCCCGCAGCCCATGGTGATGACGACGTCGGACGCCTGGACCGCCTCGGTCGTGAGGACCTTGGGCTGCTCGGCACGGATGTCGATGCCCTCCTCGAGCATGGCGTCGACGGCGACGGGGTTGATCCGGTCGGTCGGGGCCGACCCGGCGGAGCGGACCTCGACGGCCCCGCCGGACAGGGCCCGCAGGTATCCCGCCGCCATCTGGGACCGGCCGGCGTTGTGGACGCAGACGAACAGGGCGGACGGCGTGGGCGGGGTGCTCTCGGTCATGGTGGTCTCCCGGGTGGTGACGGTCAGGCGATGGTCAGGACAGGTCGGGCAGCAGGTCGGCCAGCAGGCGTCGTACCCGCTGGTCGAGGTCGTCGCGGATCGCGGCGACCCCGGCGGGGGACGCCAGGGCGGGGTCGCCGACGAGCCAGTCCTCGTACCGCGTGCCGGGCAGGACGGGGCACACGTCGCCGCATCCCATCGTGACGACGACGTCCGCGGCGCGGACGGCGTCGTCGGTCAACGGCTTGGGGAACGCGTCGTCCGCGGTGATGCCGAGCGCGGTCAGGCTCGCGCGCACGCCGTCGTGGATGTCGGCCGCCGGCGCGGACCCCGCGGAGCGGACGGCGACCCGGTCGCCGGCGTAGTGGCGCAGCAGGGCAGCGGCGAGCTGCGAGCGCCCGGCGTTGGCGACGCAGACGAACAGGACGTGCGGCCGCGCGTCGTCGGCGCGGGTCAGGTCGCTCAGCCGCTGCCGGGCGAACCGTCCCGTGAGGGGCACCAGATGGGCCGAGACCTTCGCCGAGCGGGCCAGGTCGGTGTACGACTCGCGGACCACGCGCTGCACGACGTCGAACCGGACGTCGGCGAAGGCGCCGGCCAGGTCCTCGGCCAGGTGGTCGAGGGCGGCGTCGACGTCGTCGAGGCCCGTGAGTGCGGTCGCGGCGCGCGCCGCGCCGAGCGCCGCCGGGGCGAAGGAGTCCAGCAGCGTCGTGACGGCCGCCCGGTACCCGGGTGCGATGCGGTACCAGACCCAGGTGCCGCGGCGCTCGGAGGTGAGCACCCCCACGTCGCGCAGCACCTTCAGGTGGTGCGACACGGTCGGCTGCGAGACGTCCGTGAGCGCGGCGAGGTCGCACACGCACGCCTCGCCTGCGGCGGAGGTCGCGACGAAGGAGAGCATGCGCAGCCGCAGCGGCTCGGCGAGGGCCTTGAGCGTCGTGGCGACGGCGCCCGCGACCTCGGCCCCGATCGCGTGCGCCTCGACCTGCGGCGCGCAGTCGGCGTCCGCGACGGCCGGCGGCAGGGGGGTGGTCATGACCTCACCTCGTCCAGCTCGGGTGCTCGGGTCGGGGGTGCGGAGGGGTCGACGGCGTACCAGCGGCGCGCGACCCACAGCGAGACGTAGACGAGACCCACCAGGACGGGGACCTCGATGAGGGGGCCCACGACCCCGGCCAGCGCCTGGCCGGAGGTCGCACCGAACGTCGCGATCGCCACGGCGATCGCGAGCTCGAAGTTGTTGCCCGCCGCGGTGAACGCCAGGGTCGTGGTACGGGCGTACCCCAGTCCCAGCGTCTTGCCGACGACGACGCCGACGCCCCACATGGCCGCGAAGTACACCAGCAGCGGCAGTGCGATCCGCGCGACGTCGAGCGGGCGCGAGGTGACGGCCTCGCCCTGGAGGGCGAACAGCAGCACGATCGTGAAGAGCAGCCCGTACAGCGCCCACGGGCCGACGACGGGGAGGAACCGGTCCTCGTACCAGGCCCGCCCCCTGGCGCGCTCCCCGACCAGGCGTGAGGCGAACCCGGCGGCCAGCGGGACGCCGAGGAAGACGAGGACGTTGAGCGCGATCTGCCCCACGGACACGTCCAGACCGTGGGCGTCGAGGCCCAGCCACCCGGGCAGCACCGTGAGGTAGAAGTAGCCGAGCAGGGAGAAGGCGACGACCTGGAACACGGAGTTGATCGCGACCAGCACCGCCGCGGCCTCCCTGTCCCCGCACGCGAGGTCGTTCCAGATCACGACCATGGCGATGCACCGGGCCAGGCCCACGATGATCAGCCCGGTGCGGTACTCGGGCAGGTCGGGCAGGAACGCCCACGCGAGGGCGAACATCAGCGCCGGGCCCACCAGCCAGTTCAGCACCAGCGAGCTCACCAGGAGCTTCTTGTCGCCGGTGACGGCACCCACGCGGTCGTACCGGACCTTGGCCAGCACCGGGTACATCATCACGAGCAGGCCGAGGGCGATCGGGACGGAGATCCCGCCGACCTCCAGCGCGGCGAGCACGTCGGAAAGGGCAGGGACGAACCGGCCCAGGGTCAGCCCGGCAACCATCGCCAGCCCGATCCACAGCGGCAGCCACCGGTCCAGCGTGGACAACCGGCCGCGCGTGGGCGCCGTGGGATCGCTCGCGCGAGGCTCTTGAATTGACATTTGTCTATATTGACACCAGCCAATATAGGCGCGCAAGTCCCGGGTCGGGGTGCCGCGGAACGACGGCAGGGATCACGCGGATCACGTGATGGCGCCGGGAGCGCACGCCGGTTCTGATGGTTGGTGACGGATGCCGACGGTCGGCGCAAGGGAGGACAGCATGGGTATCGACGTCCGGCCCGGGTACAACACCGCGATCCCGGCCCAGATCACCACGCCGGACCGGGTGGCGACGAGCATCGGCGAGCTGCGGTTCGTCGACGGCGTCCCCACGCCCGAGACGGCGACCCGGGTCTTCGACCACCTCGACCTGGTGCGAGGTGTCGAGGCGTTCCTCGGCTGCATCCCGGCCGCCTCGTTGGAGGCGATCCGGCGGGGGCTCGCGGAGGTCGCGGGGGACGCGTGCCACCAGGGCGCGATCGCCGACCGACTGCTCGACTCCGACCCGCTCTTCCTTACCGGCAACACCGACACGGTGTACGCGATCGTCGTGCTCGACGTCGAGCGCGACGGCCCGACGGTCATCGAGGTGCCGCCGGGGTGCGGTCCCGGCACGGTCGACGACGCGTGGTTCCGGTTCGTGGTGGACCTCGGCGCGCCCGGCCCGGACCGGGGCGCCGGCGGCACGTACCTGATCGTGCCGCCGGACTACGACGGCGCGCGGCCCGAGGGCTGGTTCGTCGCTGAGACGCCGAGCGCGGTGAACCTCGTCATCCTGCGCGGGTTCCTCGTCGACGGGCGGCCTGACGCCGCGGTGCGACTGTTCGAGTCGGGCGTCAGGGTCTACCCGCTGTCGCGGCGGGACGATCCGCCGGCGATGGAGTGGGCGTCGTTGTCGGGCGTCACGGTGAACACGGTCCATGCGAACGACTTCTCGTTCTACGAGGAGGTCGCCCACGTGGTGGCCAAGGAGCCGATCGGGGTCGTCGACCCGGAGACGCGCGGGCTGCTCGCCTCGATCGGCATCACCAAGGATGCGCCGTTCGCGCCGGACGACCGGATGCGCCGCATCCTCACCGACGCAGCGGCGGTGGGAAACGCCACGGCGCGCGCCATGGCGTTCCGGTCCCGGGAGCGCGCGTTCTTCCTCTACGAGGACCGCCGCTGGCTGAGCCCGTTCCCGGGCGGCGACTACCGGTTCCTGCGTGACGGCGGTGCCGGCGGCCGCTACCTCGACGCCCGCACCACCTTCTTCTACCTCGCGACGGTGAACACTCCCGCGATGGCGCTGAAGATGGTCGGCAAGGGGTCGCAGTACGCGCTGGCCACCGTGGACGTGGACGACGCGCCCCTCGACGGTGGGAGGGCGTACCGCCTCCGGCTCCCGGCCGACGTGCCGGCCGCGGACTTCTGGTCGGTCGTGGTGTACGACCCTCAGACCCGCTCGGAGCTGCAGACGGGCCAGCCGCTGCCGAGCCGGAACAGCAGGCGCGACGACCTCGTCCACAACGACGACGGCTCGGTGGACATCGTCTTCGGCCCCGAGGAGCCGCGCGAGCTCGCCGCGAACTGGGTCCAGACCGTGCCGGGCAAGGGGTGGTTCGTCCTGCTGCGCCTCTACGGCCCCCTCGAGAGCTGGTTCGACGGCACCTGGCGCCCCGGCGACGTCGAACCGCTGAGCGTCCCCTGACGCCGACGTCTCGACCAGCAATCCGCTTGAACCAGCCAGGTCCGGGGCGGGAGGCTCGTGCCATGGTCGACCTCCCGCTCCGCCCGGCCCGCCCCGACGACACCGGCGCGCTGGTGGACGTGTGGCGCCGTGCCGTCGAGGCCACGCACGACTTCCTTACCCCGGACGACGTGCGTGAGCTGGAGGTCGGCGTGCGCGACGAGTACCTCGCCGCCGTCGACGTGACCGTCGCGGAGCGCGACGGCCGGGTGGCGGGGTTCGTCGGGACGGTGGGGCACCGCGTCGAGATGCTGTTCGTCGACCCGGACCTCCACGGCCAGGGGATCGGGCGCGCGCTGCTGGCCCACGCCGGGCGGGACCACCCCGTGCTCGAGCTGGACGTCAACGAGCAGAACCCGGCCGCGCTCGGCTTCTACCGCGCGCTGGGCTTCGAGGTCACGGGGCGGTCCGCGACCGACGGCCAGGGCCGCCCGTTCCCGCTGCTGCACCTGCGTCGGGAGGCATGACCTCGACGGCGACCGATGAGCGGGCGCGCCCGCGCCGGTCGACCCTGGGGAGAGCGGGCCGTCCGGCCCGCGCGACCCCAGGAGGCGACATGCTCGGCAAGGCGTTCAGCGGGTTCTCGGTCGACGACGTCGCGGCGGCGCGGCACTTCTACGGCGACCTGCTCGGGCTCACGGTCGAGGGCGACGACCTGCTGTGGATCCGGG
Organism: Cellulosimicrobium sp. CpK407; assembly: GCF_051844275.1. NCBI lineage: Bacteria > Bacillati > Actinomycetota > Actinomycetes > Micrococcales > Promicromonosporaceae > Cellulosimicrobium > Cellulosimicrobium sp. CpK407. Next base: position 21,379 of record NZ_JBGNYC010000017.1, on the reverse strand, counting down.
TGCCCGGCGACTCGGGCGTGCTCGTCTACCCCAAGGGCGACGCGCACGAGCCGGCGTCGTTCACCGTCCTCAACTTCCCGGTCGACGACGTCCCCGGCACCGTGGCGGCCCTGCGGGAGCGCGGCGTCGTGTTCGAGAAGTATGCGGGGACCCCGGTCGAGACGGACGACGACTTCGTGTTCCGCGGCGGCGGCCCGCTCATCGCGTGGTTCACCGACCCGGCGGGCAACGTGCTGTCGGTCATCCAGGACGACGAGGCCTGACGGAGCCGGGCCTCCGAACCACGGCTCTACCTCGCGCGACCGCGCCCCTACCGCGGGGGACCAGGGCTCTACCTCGCGGGACCAGGGCTCTACCTCGCGGTGCCGAGGCCCTCCTCGCGGGCCCGGACGATCGCGGCGGAGCGGTCGCGGACCGCGAGCTTGGTGAGCACGTTCGCGATGTGGTTGCGGACGGTCTTGGGGCTGAGCACCAGGCGGCGCGAGATGGAGGCGTTGTCGAGCCCCGCGGCGACCAGGTCGAGCACCTCGCGCTCGCGGTCGGTGAGCTGCGGGAACGGCACGCGCGCCGCCGCACGTCCGCCCACGACGTACGCCATCGCCCGGTCGGCGACCGAGGGGGAGAGGATCATCGCGCCGTCGGCCACGGCGTGGACGGCGCGCTCGACCTCGGCGGGGCTCGCGGACTTGACGAGGAAGCCGCGCGCCCCGGCGCGGACGGCCGCGACGACGGCGTCGTCGTCCTCGTGCATCGTGACGACGAGCACGCGCGCGGCCGGGCGCGCCCGCACGAGGTCGCGCGTCACGTCCACGCCCGAGCCGTCGCCGAGGTCGAGGTCCATGAGCACGACGTCGGCGCTCTCCCCCGTCTCGGGCGGGTCGCCGCCCGGGTCGAGGCCGAGCAGCGCGCGCGCCTCGGCGGCGGACGCCGCCTGCCCGACGACGCGCACGCCGTCGAACGAGTCGAGCAGCGCCGCCATCCCGAGCCGGAACACGGGGTGGTCGTCCACGACCGCCACCCGGATCACGACGCGTCCTCGCGCGCGAGCGCCCCGGCCGGGACGAGCGGGAGGGTGGCGCGCACGCGCGTGCCCGGGCGCTCGCCGTCGGGCCGTACGGCGGTGACGTCGAGACGCCCGCCGAGCTCGTCCGTGCGCTCGCGCAGCGACCGCGAGCCGACGCCGCGGGTCGCGTCGGGAGCGATCCCGCGCCCGTCGTCCTCGCACGTGACGAGGAGGCAGCGGTCGCCGAGCCGGACGGTCAGCTGGCACTCGTCGGCCCCGGAGTGCCGCGCGGCGTTCACGACGCTCTCGCTCGCGATCGCGTAGGCGGCCGCGGCGACCCGCGGGTCGAGGCCGTCGCACGGGTCGCACCGCACGTCCACCACGAACCCGGCGAGCGCCTGGCGGCCCGCGAGCTCCCCGAGCGCGACCTCGAGCCCGTGCTCGTCGAGCGACGGCGGCAGGAGGCTGCGCGAGAGGGTGCGGACGTCCTCGACGCGCTGGGCCACCTCGGTGCCGAGGGCGTCGAGCACGGCGGCTGCCGCGGCGGGGTCCGTCTCGAGCGTGTTCCGTGCTCCCTGCAGCCCCAGGCGCAGGCCCACGAGCCACGGCCCGACGCCGTCGTGCAGCTCCCGGCGGATGACGCGCCGCTCGGCGAGGCGGGCACGCGTGGTCGCGTCGCGCGCCTCCTCGAGCTCGCGCGCGCCCTGGGCGAGCGCGAGGCCCGCACCGAGCACGGGCAGGAGCTGGTCGAGCGCGTCGCGCGTCCGGGCGTCGAGCCGCTCGCCCGCCCGCGCGACGACGTGGACCCGGCCGAGCACGCGACCGCCGTGCACCACGGGGAGCGAGGCCGTCTGCCCGGTCGGCCGCGACGTCGGCCCGACCCAGGCGGTGCCGGGAAGGTCCTCCGGGGAGCCGGACGCCGTCGGGCGGTCCGGCGTGCGCTCGATCGTCACGCTCTCCAGGCGCAGCGCCTCGCGCACGCCCACCGCGAGGCTCACGACGAGGTCGTCGGCGGTCGACGCCGACGACAGGTGGCGGCCGACGCTCAGCGCGGCACGACCCGGGTCGTTGCCCTCGCCGTAGACGAGCGTGCGGACCCGGCGCCGCAGCCAGGTGTGCAGGGGCTGGACGGCGAGCGCGACGCCGACCGCCGCGACGACCTGCGCGGCGGGGCCGTCGACGACCGTCGTCGCGAGCACGACGACGACCGCGTAGACGACCGCGAGGCCGACGGCCAGCATCGCGGCGACGGTCGCTCGTGAGAGCACGAGGTCGATGCCCCACAGCCGGTTGCGCAGCACGCACACGAGGATGGCCGCGGGGAACAGCGCCTGGCACGCGAGGTGCGTGAGGGGGAGCGCGAGGATGACGTCGGCGCTCGCCCAGGTCCCGAGCAGCGGGAGGAACGACAGCGCCATGAGCGCGGTCCCGAGGGCGAGCAGCCCCAGGCCCCGGCGCTCCTCGACCGGCCCGCGCCGCCACCGCCACGCCGTCGCCGCGGCCGTGACGAGCCCCATGACGACGACGCCGACGATCGCCGGGCGCGGGTCGTCCGCGGGGGCGAGGAAGAAGAAGGCGATGGACGCGATGCCGCCCGCGACGCCGCACCACGCACCCGCGCCGAGCCGGCCACCCCGCACGAACCACGGGACGAGGACGAACAGCCCGACCGTCCCGGGGACCCAGGCCCACCCGTAGGCGTCCGCGAGCGGCGTGAGCGGCGGGAGGCCGGGGTGGGTCGAGGCGTAGCTGCGCCACGCGCCGCCCAGGGCCGCGATCCCGCCGCCGATCCCGGCGAGCGCGACGAGCCAGCCGACGACGTGCGGCCGACGCACGAGGATCACCGCGGCGACGGTCCCGTAGACGAGGGCGACCGTCGCGTCGACGACGACGAACAGCAGGTCGCCCAGCAGCAGCGGCACCCCGGACGTGAGCTGGAGCGCGAGGGCGGACACGCCGAGCACCCAGGCGAGGACGCCGATCGTCCAGCCCGTGCGGGGCATCCCGGCGCGGCCGGGCCCGGGGTCGGCCACGGGCCCACGGTAGGGCCGGGGCACGCGCGGCGAGAAGGGCCCAGGCGGGAGATCACCCGGCCGCGGACGGCGACGAGATCGGCGGTCCGAGCCCAGGTCGGCGGTCCGGACCGCCGACCTCGACCGGACGTGCCGATCTCGCCGCGTGCTGCCGAGCTCGCGCGTCGCGCTCAGCGCCGGTCCCCGAGGGCGAAGCCGAGGGCGGTGACGAGGAGCCAGATCGGCCCGACGAAGCCCGCCATGTACTGCAGCGGCGACAGGCCCGCGAGGAGCGCGATCCCGCCCAGCACGAACCCGACGACGCCGATCCAGCGCGGGGCGGCCGCGTGCCGCAGCGCGGCGACGCCGAGCGCGACGCCCGCGACGCCCGCGCCGACCCACAGCCACGGGATCGTCGCGACCCAGTCGCTGTAGAACGCGCCCGACTCGGGGACGATGAGCGCGGTGTCGCCGAGGCCGAAGAGGAACTGCGTGTCCAGGCCCGAGCCGAGCAGCCCCGCGACCGAGACGAGCACGAGCCCCCAGCCCGCGACGGTCGGCAGGAGCGACCCGGCGGGCGCCTGCGCGTCGAGCCGCCGCTTGAGGCCCGCCGCGAACACGAGCACGAGGAGCGCACACGCGATCGTCGCGGTGTGGAAGAGGATCTGGGTCCCCGTGCGGCCCGCGAGGTCGGCGACGATCGCGTCGGCGTCGCCGGCGGTCTCCTCCCAGTTCACGCCGAGCGCCATCGAGGACTGGATCGAGACGAGCCCCAGGACCCCGGCGACGACGCCGGTCCAGGCCCACGCGCGGGGCGTCGTGCCGCGCGAGCGGCGGGTCGGGTCGCCGGCGAGCGGCGACGGGGCGGTGAGCGAGCTGTCCTGCATGGGACGACCTTCCGTCAGGGCCGCCTGTCCCGCGGCCGGGGCCCGCCACGAGCCGCGACGGTCCCCGCAGCGTCGGCCGGGCGGCGTCCCGGGTCCCAGGGGCAGGCGTCCCGACCTGCCGGGCGGATCCGGGACGCTCCGGTGGCACCCCGCGGCGGGCGACCGTAGCGTCAGGTCGCCCGGTGAGCCGGTCACCGGCCCGAGCGCGGGAGGCGGGGATGACGGTGCCCTCGGACAGCGACCGACGCGGGGCGGTCACCGACCCGACCACGACGACGGCTCCCGCTCCGCCGGGGCGTGTGCTCCGGCTGCTCGTCCCCGCCGCGCAGCGGCGGCCGCTCGTCGACGTCGCCGACCGGCTCGACCTCGACGTCGGCGACGTGCGGGCCAAACGGTCCGCGTTCTGGGCCATGCTCGTGCTCTCCGGCGTGATCGCCGTCGCGGGCGTCGTCACCGACTCCACGGCGACCGTCATCGGCGCGATGATCATCGCCCCGCTGTCGACGCCGATCCTCGGGATCGGGCTGGGCGTCGTCGCCGGCGAGCCGGGCACGATCGGGCGGTCCGTGGCGTACGTCGTCGGCGGCCTCGCACTCGTCGTCGCGATCGGGATGGTCGCGACGCTGGTGCTCCCCGCGACCACCGACGTCCTGTCAAACTCCCAGGTGACGGGTCGGACGTCACCCGGCGTGGGCGACCTCGCCGCCGCCTTCGCGACGGGCTTCGCGGGCGCGATCGCGCTCGCCCGTCGCGACCTCGGCGACGTGCTGCCCGGCATCGCCATCGCGATCTCCCTCGTCCCCCCGCTCGGCGTCGTCGGGGTCTGCCTGGGGGAGGGGCAGCCGTCGCTCGCCGCGGGCGCGCTGCTGCTCTTCGTCTCGAACGCCGTCGCGCTCGTCGTGGCCGCGACCGTCGTCTTCTCCGGTGCCGGCTACCTGCGCGAGGCCCGTGCGGCGCGCGCAGGAGCGTCCGCACCGCGGCATCGGGTCGCGACGGTCGTCGCGGTCGTCGCGGTCCTCGTCGTCGCCGTCCCCATGGTGGCGAACACCGTGCAGGCGGCGCTCGCGGACCTCTGGCTCGGCCAGACGCGCGTCGCCGCGGAGGACTGGTTGTCCGGGACGGACGACGCGTCCGTCGACACCGTGCGGTGGGAGGGGCAGGACCTCGTCGTCGAGGTGCGCAGCCCCGGCGGCCTGCCCGACGTCGCGGTCCTGCAGGACCAGGTGGACGAGCTCGTCCCCTGGGACCCGCAGGTCGTCGTCGTCCACACCGTCGGAGAGCGCGTCGACCCGGCGGGCTGACGCCCCGTCGCGCGCCCGATCGGGGCCCCGCGGTCGCGGCCCGGAGCCGGCTCGGCGGGCGCCTCGTTCCGGATGCAGTCCTCGCGCGCCGCTGCCATGCTCCGAACCATGTCGACTCCGAAGCCAGCGACGCCCGCGATCGTCGCGCAGCACTCCGCCCTCCTCCAGACGCTCCCCTTCTCGGACACGCAGGACTTCGAGGACGCGCGTCGGGGACTGCTCGGCACGCGCGAGCCCAACGCCATCAGGAACGCCGAAGGAACGGTCGTGTGGGACAACGACACGTACGCCTTCATCCAGGGCGACGCGCCAGACACGGCGAACCCGAGCCTGTGGCGTCAGTCGACGCTCAACGCGATCCAGGGCCTGTTCGAGGTGGTCCCGGGCATCTACCAGGTCCGCGGGTTCGACCTCTCGAACGTCACGTTCATCGAGGGGGAGACGGGCGTCCTGGTCCTGGACCCGCTCGTGACGGAGGAGACGGCGGCGGCCGCGCTGGAGCTCTACCGGGAGCACCGCGGCGACCGCCCGGTGACGGGCGTGCTGTACACGCACCCGCACGTGGACCACTTCGGCGGGGTGCGCGGGGTCACCACGCAGGAGGACGTCGACGCCGGGCGGGTCCCGATCATCGCGCCGGCCGAGTTCACGGAGCACGCGGCCTCGGAGAACGTGTACGCGGGCACGGCGATGGCGCGCCGGTCGGCCTACATGTTCGGTGCGGCGCTCGCGCGCGGGCCGCAGGGCGCGCTCGGCACCGGCCTCGCGCAGACCGTCGCGACCGGCAACATCACGCTCATCGCCCCGACGCTGGACATCACCACCACCGGGCAGAGCGAGACGGTCGACGGCGTCCGGATGGTCTTCCAGATGGCCCCCGGCACCGAGGCGCCGGCGGAGTTCCTCGTGTGGTTCCCGGACCACAAGGCGCTGTGCGCGGCCGAGGACGCGACCCACACGCTGCACAACCTGCTCACGCTGCGCGGCGCCCTCGTGCGCGACCCGCACGCGTGGGCCGGCTACCTCACCGAGGCGATCGACCTGTTCGGCGACGAGGTCGAGGTCGTCTTCGCGTCCCACCACTGGCCCACGTGGGGCAACGAGCGGGTCGTGCGGTTCCTCTCGGAGCAGCGCGACCTGTACGCCTACCTGCACGACCAGGCGCTGCGGCTCATCAACAAGGGCTGGACCGGGATCGAGATCGCCGAGGAGCTGAAGCTCCCGCCGGCCCTGGAGAACGCGTGGCACGCGCGCGGCTACTACGGGTCGGTGAGCCACGACCTCAAGGCGATCTACCAGCGCTACATGGGCTGGTACGACGGCAACCCGGCCCACCTGTGGCAGCACCCGCCCGTCGAGCAGGGCAAGCGGTACGTGAAGGCCATGGGCGGCGCGGACGCGGTGGTCGACCTGGCGCGCGCCGCGTTCGACGACGGCGACTTCCGCTGGGCCGCCGAGGTCCTGAGCCACGTCGTGTTCGCCCAGCCCGACCACGCGTCCGCGCGCGAGCTGCTCGCCGACACGTTCGAGCAGCTCGGCTACGGCGCGGAGAACGGGGTGTGGCGCAACATCTACCTCTCCGGCGCGACCGAGCTGCGCGAGGGATCCTTCGGCACGCCCACCGTCTCCGCGTCGGCCGACGTGATCTCGGCGCTCACGCCGGAGATGCTGTTCGACGCGATCGCGATCCAGGTCGACGGGCCGCGTGCGTGGGACGAGAAGCTGTCGATCGACGTCGTCCTGACCGACACCGGGGCGCGCTACCGGCTGCGGCTCTCCAACGGCGCCCTCACCTACTCCGCGGCCCCGCAGAAGGGGGACGCCGACGCCACGCTCACCGCGACGAGCCGTGCGCTGCCCGCGCTCGCGACCGGCGCGGCGACCCCCGAGGGGCTCGCCGCCGCGGGCATCGAGGTCACGGGCGACGCGGGCGTGCTCGCGCGGCTCACCGCCGTCCTCGACCCGGGCGACCCGGACTTCGCCATCGTCACCCCCTGACCCGAACCGGCCGCCCGCGTCGCCCCGTTCCGGACCGGGCGACGAGGGCGCCGTCGTCTCCGGGTGCGGTCCGCGCAGGGCGGTGCCAGGCTCCGAACCATGTCGACTCCGAAGCCCGCGACGCCCGCGATCGTCGCGCAGAACTCCGCCCTCCTCCGGACGCTCCCCTTCTCGGACACCCAGGACTTCGACGACGCGGCGCGCGGCCTGGTCGCGCGGCGCACCCCGAGCGCGGTGACGGCGGACGACGGCCGCGTCGTCTGGGACGACGACACCTACGCGTTCCTCCAGGGCGAGGCGCCGGACACGGTGAACCCGAGCCTGTGGCGGCAGTCGCGGCTCGTCGCCGAGCAGGGGCTGTTCGAGGTCACCGAGGGGATCTACCAGGTCCGCGGGTTCGACCTGTCGAACGTGACGTTCATCGAGGGCACGACCGGCGTGATCGTGCTCGACCCGCTCATCTCGACCGAGACGGCGGCGGCCGCGCTCGCCTTGTACCGCGAGCACCGCGGCGACCGCCCCGTCACGGGGATCATCTACACGCACTCGCACGTCGACCACTTCGGTGGCGTCAAGGGCGTGACGACGCAGGAGGACGTCGACGCGGGGCGCGTCACCGTGCTCGCCCCGGAGGGCTTCACCGAGCACGCGGTCGCGGAGAACGTGTACGCCGGGACGGCGATGGGTCGGCGCGCCGGCTACATGTACGGCGCGGCGCTCGCGCGCGGCCCGCAGGGTCAGGTGGGTGCCGGGCTCGGCCAGACGACGTCGACCGGGACGGTCACGCTCATCCCGCCGACCCTGTCCGTCACCACCACGGGCCAGGAGGAGACGGTCGACGGCGTCCGCATGGTCTTCCAGATGGCGCCGGACACCGAGGCGCCGTCGGAGATGCTCATCTGGTTCCCCGACCGCAGGGCGCTGTGCGCGGCGGAGGACGCGACGCACACGCTGCACAACCTGCTCACGCTGCGCGGTGCCGTGGTCCGCGACCCGCACGTGTGGTCCCACTACCTCACGGAGGCGATCGACCTGTTCGGCCGTGACGTCGAGGTCGTCTTCGCCTCGCACCACTGGCCGACCTGGGGCAACGAGCGCATCGTCGAGTACCTCTCGCTCCAGCGCGACCTCTACGCCTACCTGCACGACCAGACCCTGCGGATGCTGAACCAGGGGTACACCGGGCCCGAGATCGCGGAGCGGATCACCCTGCCCCCGGCGCTCGAGAACGCCTGGCACGCGCGCGGCTACTACGGCTCGGTGAGCCACAACGTCAAGGCGATCTACCAGCGGTACATGGGCTGGTTCGACGGGAACCCGGCGCACCTGTGGGAGCACCCGCCGGTCGAGAAGGCGAAGCGCTACGTGGCCCTCGGCGGGGGCGCCGACGCGGTCGTCACGACGGCGCGCGCGGCGTTCGACGCCGGCGACTTCCGCTGGGTCGCGGAGCTCCTCAACCACGTCGTCTTCGCGGAGCCGGACCACGCCGCGGCGAAGGAGCTGCTCGCCGACACCTACGAGCAGCTCGGCTACGGTGCGGAGAACGGCACCTGGCGCAGCGTCTACCTCTCGGGCGCGACCGAGCTGCGTGACGGACCCTTCGGGACTCCCACGCAGACGGCGGCGCCCGACATCATCGGGAACCTCACGCCGACGATGCTCTTCGACGCCCTCGCGATCCAGGTCGACGGCCCGCGCGCGTGGGACGAGAAGGCGACGATCGACGTCGTGCTCACCGACACCGACGAGCGCTACCGCCTGTGGCTGCGCAACGGGACCCTCACCTACAGCTCGGCTCCCCAGCGCGGAGACGCCGACGCGACCCTCACGACGACCAGCACGGCGCTCCCCGCGCTCGCGACCGGCGCCGCGACCCCGGAGGAGCTCGCCGCCGTGGGCATCGAGGTCGCGGGCGACGCGGGCGTGCTCGCGCGGCTCACCGCCGTCCTCGACCCGGGCGACCCGGACTTCGCCATCGTCACCCCCTGACCCGATCCGGCCGCCCGCGTCGCCCCGTTCCGGACCGGGCGACGCGGGCGCCGTCGTCTCCGGGTGCGGTCCGCACAGGTCTCTCGGTGCCCGCGTCGTCGTGCGGTACCTGGACGGTCGTCCCGTTCGCCGCGACGAAGTGGAAGTCGTGTGTCAAGGTCGTGACGACTACGACGACGAGCGCGCCCGGGCGCGCCGTGGGTGCAGTGGGACCAGAGGGGCGAGGGCATGGCGAACGGGCGGACGGCGAGCAGCACCACGCGGGGCGGGCGGGCGCGTGCCGCACGGCGGACGAGGCGCCTGCGGCGAACGTGGGCGAGCCTGGGGTCGCTCCTCCTCGCCCTGCCGCTCGTGCTCGTGCCGACCGTGCCGGCGGCGGCGGCCACGTGGGGCATCCAGAAGACCGAGCTCAGCACCGGGCCGTACGCGCCCGGCCAGCAGGTCCAGTGGGCCGTCTCCATCTCCTGCTCCGACCCGAACAACACGCCGTGCACGCCGACGACGATGACCGACCCGCTGCCGGACGGCCTCGAGCTGGTCAGCGCGTCCATCCAGAGCGGGGGCGGTGCGACGAACCCGAACCTCGTCGCCGACCCGGACGCGGACACGGTGACCTACACCGCCGACAGCGTGCCGAACGGCGGACAGGTGCAGATCCTCGTCACCGCCCAGGTCTCGGAGGACATCCCGTACGCCGCGAACGGCGTGCCGATCACCAACACGGCGACCGTCGTCTCGGACAACGCCACGCAGAACCAGGCCAGCGACGACATCACGCCCGTGGTCCCGCTCGTCCTCGCCTCCACGACGACGAAGACCATCGAGCCGGAGGGAGCGCTCGCCGCGCCGGGTACCCCCGCGACCATGACCATCGGGTCGACGAACGAGTCGAACGACCCGGTCGACACCCTCGTCGTCCAGGACCCGGTCGACCCGACCGCGACACCCAACCCCTTCACCTACCTCGAGTACGTGAGCACCGGCGACGTCACGATGCCGCCGAACGCCACGCAGGTCACCGAGGAGTACTGGGACGGCGACTCGTGGGAGCCGCTCGACGACAGCGTGGACCCGGCGGCGGTCCAGGGCGTGCGGTACACGTTCAGCGGCGACATCCAGCCGGGCGCCACGGCGAGCATCCCGGTGAACGTCCAGCAGAGCGCCGCCGTCGAGGACCTCACCGACCCCACCACGATCACCAACGACACGTCGTCGTTCGTGACTCATCCCGAGGGCCAGTCCGACCCGACGACGGCGAGCGACACGTACGTCGTCACGCCGCCGAACAACTCCGTGACGGCGTCGAAGAGCTTCTCCCCCGCGACCGTGAGCGCCGGCGACCCGACGACGGTCACGCTCGGTGCGACCAATACGGGGACGCCCGTGACCTCCTTGACCATCACCGAGCCCGCTCCCGGAACCCCGAGCCCGTTCGAGGGCGCCGACCCGATCACCTTCACGGGGTGGGGCACGGACGGCGCGGGCGCCGGGGTGCAGTGGCCCGCGGACGCCGACGCCGCCTCCGTGACGTTCACGTGCGCCGACGGCACGACGACGGACCCGATCCCCGCGACCGCTCCGAACACGCTGCCGGACCCGCCGGGCGGGTGCGAGGTGGTCGGGTTCAGCATCGAGTACACCGGGAACATCGTCACCGGGGCCACGGCGACGGTGCCCTTCACGGCCGACACGGACCCGGACCAGGAGGCCGACGACGTCACGCACCCGAACCAGGTGCAGGCCGACGTCCCGAGCGCGGACCCGGCGACCGCGGACGCGTCCCTGCTGACCCTCGTCGACCGGCTCGCGACGCAGACCACCAAGAACATCTCGCCGTCGACGATCCCGGCCGTTCCGGGCCAGGGCGTCATCGTCCAGCTCCCGACGCAGCTTCTGCCCTTCGGCCCCGAGGGGTCGACGACGAACGCGGACCAGGTCGTGGTCCAGGATCCGACCGACCCGACGAACCCGGACGCCTTCTGGGACCACTTCACGGCGACCGCCGTGCGCTCCACGGACGTGCCGGCCGGCTCCACGCTGACCGTGAACTACTGGGACGGCGACTCGTGGGAGCCCGCTCCCGGATGCGGGCCTTACACCGGCCCGGACACGGTGAGCTGTGATCTCCCCGACGGCGCGCAGGGCGTGCAGTTCGTCTACGACTCGACGGGCGACGGGTTCCCGCCGGGGACGCAGTTCCAGCCGAACTTCGCCGCCGAGTTCACGGGCCCGGAGGGCCTCGACGACCCGGTCGAGAACTGCGGCGCGTCGAGCGCGTCGTCGGGCACCGTGGACGAGACCCCGCTCGCCGCGGGCTGCGACACCGTGGACCCGTACCCCGTGGACGGCAACGGCCCCGGCGACTTCCTCGCGAAGGACTTCCTGGGCGGCGACCCGCCGTCGGTGCTCGCCCGTTCCGACGACGAGGTGACGGCGCAGATCACGTGGTCGACCGGTGGCTTCACCGGCGTCGACCCCCTGGTGATCTCCGACATCCAGAACCCGGAGTCGACGCCGATCGCCGACTCGTTCTACGACGCGTTCGACCTCGTCAGCGTCGACCCGATCGACGGTGCCCTGGACCCGCTGCTCCGGTACGACCAGATCGAGAGCGTCGAGCTCTTCATCGACGGCGCGTGGGTCCCGGCATCGGGCGACCCGTGCCCCGAGGCGTGCGACGGGACCTTCCCCGGCTACACGCTGACGGCCGACGAGCAGGAGTCGGCGACGTCCGTACGCCTGACCTACACCGAGTCCCCCTCGCGCAGCGCGACCCCGGCCGACCCGACGGCACCCGCCGCGGGCGACGGCGTCGCGCGGTCCACGCAGGCCGACGGCCGCCACCTGAACCTCACGTTCCAGACGCGCGACTACCGGCGCAGCGACGACAGCCCCGTGCTCGGCTCGACGCACGGCACGATCTACAACCTGCCCGACGACCCGGGGATGGTGCGGGACACCGCGGAGGGCACGGCCACGTTCGACGGCGACGAGTACACGGACGCCGACTTCGACGACGTCCTCATCATCGACCAGCCGCTGAACGTCACGGTGACGAAGGACTGGACCGGCGGCCCGATCTCCGTGCCGCCGCCCGCCACTCCGGCCGAGTTCTACCCGACCACCACCGTGACCGTCACCGGCACCAACGCGTCCGCGGCGAAGGTGGACCAGCTCCGGCTCGTCGACCCCGCGGACCAGGGCTCGGGCGAGGTGCAGACCGCCGAGGGCACGCACCCCTTCGACACCTTCACCCTCACGGACATCGACCTCACCCCACCAGCGGGCGCGACGTCGACGACCGTGACCCTGACGGACGCGACCGGCGGGACGGCCACCTTCACGGAGGCGCAGGCCGAGGCGCTCCCGGCGTCGGAGCTCCTCATCGTCGTGGGCATCGAGGTCGCGTACGACGGGCTGGTCCTGCCCGGCGCGTCCGGGTCCATGGCGCTCACGCTCCAGCTCCGCGAGACCGACCGGTACACCGGCGAGGCGATCTACGGCGACGACGGCGTGATCGTCGTGGACGAGAACCCGGTGCCCAACGGGTCCGCCGCGACCATCACCGACCCCGGCGGCACCGGCGGGGACGTCCGGCTCGCCAACGACGACGCCGACATGCTCCTCCAGACGGCGTCCATCGAGCTCGCCGTGGAGAAGTCGTTCAGCCCGGCCGCCGTGGTCGAGCCGTTCCACGGTGCGAACCAGTCGGAGACGCCGGTCGTCATGACGCTCACCGGGCAGCCGCTCGGCCCGTCCCGCGCGGTGGAGATGGTGCTGACCGACGACGAGCCGCGGTTCTGGAACCAGTACGACTTCGTCGGGTTCGACCCGAGCGCCGCTCTCGTGACGCCGATCGACCAGGTCCAGGTGGACGCCTTCACGGGGGGTACCTTCACGGGCGACGCGGGCGGCGTCACGGTCACCGGCGGCGGCTGGGAGCTCGGCGAGCCGTCCGGCACGTTCGCCTTGCCCGAGGGCGTCGACCCCGAGGACGTGCAGGGCCTGCGGTTCACGTTCACGCGGGCCGACGGCGCGATCTGGGAGAACCCCGCGACGCCGACGCAGCCGATCCCGATCCAGATCCTGCGTCGCGACGACCTGCGCACGGGCGGCCCGGTGCTGCCCGACCTCGCAGCCAACGCGCCGGCGCCCGGTGAGGCGTCCCCGGGCGTGGCGAGCAACGACGTGCAGGGCACGGTGACCGGGGCCGACCTCGTCGTCGACCCCGAGACCGGAACCACCGGGCCGGTGAGCGCGGAGGACGACGCCGAGGCGTCGATGCTCTACCAGCACGCGACGAACGGTGTCCGGATCGTCAAGGACTTCGACGGGACGGTGACAGGCGGCACCGAGGCACCCGACGCGGTCGTGCCGATGCACATCGCGGTGACCAACACCGGCGACCGAGCGATCGTCGACCCGGTCATCGTCGACGACCCGATGCCGAGCGACCCCGACGGGCCGCAGCTCCGGCTCGCCGACGGCGTCCCCGAGAACTTCTCCTACGCGCTGGAGGACGGGGCGAGGACGCCGGACGACCCGTCGGGCCCGGCCATGCCGACGGACCCCGGCGAGGTGACGGTCGACCAGGAGGGCAACCTCGCGGGGCTGACCTTCACGTTCCCCGAGGGCACCGTGCTCGAGGTCGACCAGACGTACACGATCACCGTGCTCGTGCAGTTCCGCGTCACGCTCGACGCCGGCGCGGTGGTCCACAACACCGCCGGCGTGACCGGTGACCGCCCGTGGGACGAGTGCGTGACCCGGCTGAACGAGGAGAACGGCGCGTGCGAGGCCGACTCCGACGTGACCACGATCCCGGGCGCGGCGATCGCGCAGTCGAAGCTCGTCAAGGCGACGGACGACGACCAGCTCGACGTCATGGTCGATCCGGCCTACGCCGACCCGGCCTACGCGTGCACGCCCGACGCGTCGGGCTTCTACGCGTACCCCTGCACGCCCGTCATCGTGCCCGGGCACGACGAGACCTGGCACATCCGCGTGAACAACGTCGGCAACCTGCCGCTCGACAAGGTCGTGGTCTACGACCGGCTGCCCACACCGGGCGACACCGGCTCCTACGCCACCAGCGAGCCGCGCGACTCCGCGTGGTCCCCGCTGCTCACCAAGGAGTCGCCGCCCTCGGTGGTCAACGCGCCGGCGGGCAGCACGACGACGTTCTACTACACGACCGTCGACGACTACTGCATGGACGACATCGACGACCCGCTGAACGAGCCGCTCTGCCCGACGGACGACCCGACGACCGGCTGGGTCGAGCTCACCGCGGACACGAGCGAGGACACGTACGCGCAGATCACGGCGATCAAGGCCGTGGTCGAGATGGACCCCGACAACCTCTTCCGACCCGGGCAGTTCCTCGCCGTCGAGGGGACGACGACCACGCCGCCCGAGGCCCCCGAGGCCGGGGACCGGTCGATCGCGTGGAACTCCGCCGGCGCGTCCGGCGTCGGGATCGCCCAGAACGGGACGGAGTTCAACATGCTGCCCACCGAGGGCACCAAGGTCGGCGTCGCGACGGCGTCGGGCCCGCTCGCGGTGAACAAGGTCGTCACGGGCGAGGGCGCCGAGAACGCGCCCGACTCGTTCGTGCTGAACGTGCAGTGCACGTCGGCGGTCGGGAGCTGGGTGGAGACGGTGCTCGATCCCATCCCCGTCACGGTCGTGCCGGGAACCCCGACCGTCGTGCCCAACCTGCCGTACGGGGCCGAGTGCACCATCACGGAGGACGGGACGAACGGGCAGACCGAGCTGATCGTGGACACGGTGACGATCGACAGCGAGGACCCCGAGAACCCGACGACGATCACGGCGACCAACCGGTACGACCTGTCGAGCATCGAGATCTCCAAGGAGGTCGTCACCGACGCGGTGGACCAGGAAGGGAACCCGGTGCCGTTCGGCCCGTTCGCGGTCGACGTCGCGTGCACGTTCCTCGGCGAGGACGTCTACGCCGAGGGCTACGACGCCGAGAACCCGATGACCGGCCTCCCGATCGAGGACGGCCAGACGATCGAGCTCACGGACCTGCCCGTCGGCTCGGTCTGCACCGTCACCGAGTCGGGCACGGGCAACGCGTCGTCGGTGACGATCACCGTCGACCAGGGCCTGCCGGGACACCCCGTGACGACCGACGGCCCGGCGACGGACGTCACGCTCACCCCCGACGTGCTCGGGCAGAGCACGAACGACGTCACGCTGACCAACACGTACGACGTCGGGGCGATCGGGCTGCAGAAGGTCGTCGAGGGCGCCGGCGGCCCCGCGTACGGGAGCGGACCGTTCACCGTCACCGTCGTCTGCACGTACGACGACGACGGTGACGGCCCGCTCGCGCCGCGCACCGTCTACGACAGCCAGGTCGTGCTCGGTGGCGCCGGCCCGCTCACCGCACAGATCGCGAACCTGCCGACGGGTGCCGTGTGCGCGATCGAGGAGATCGACGACGGTGGGGCCACCGGCTCCGTCGTCGTCCCCGACACGGTCACGGTCGGCAGCGGTGACGTCGCGAACGTCGTCATCACCAACACGTTCGACCTCGGGACCGTCCAGGTGGACAAGGAGCTCGACGGGCTCGGGGCGCTCTACGGGCCCGGGCCGTTCGAGGTCACGCTGGCCTGCACCTACGGGGTGGACTCGGAGGGCGATCCCGTCACCATCGTCGTCCCCGGCGGTGCCGCGCGGACCTTCGTGCCCGGCCAGCCGGCCGTGTACGAGGACCTGCCCGTCGGGTCCGAGTGCGTGCTCACCGAGACGGACGACTTCGGTGCCACCCACGTGACGATGAGCGTGGACGGCGGCGAGCCCGTGGACGGCACGTCCGTGGACGTCGTCGTGCCGCCTGCCGCCGAGGACGGGTCACCGACCACCACGACCGTCACGGTGACCAACGTGTTCGACACCGCCCCGCTCCTCGTGGAGAAGGTCGTGGACGGCGACGCCGCGGGCTTCGCGCCGTCGATGCCGGACATCCCGCCGCTGCCCGAGCTGCCCGACGAGCCGGTCACGCCCGAGGAGCTCGCCGCCCTCATCGCGCAGCTCGAGGACTTCTACGCGCAGTTCCCGCTCGAGGGCATCCCGTACCGGGCGTCCGTCTCCTGCACGTTCCAGGGCGCCGAGGTCCCGGTCCCGGGAGGCCCCGTGCGGCCGTTCGGGCCGGGCCTGCCGGGCGTCTACTTCGGTCTCCCCGTCGGTGCGGTGTGCACCGTCACCGAGACCGAGACCGGCGGGGCGACGGCGGTCACGGTCGAGCCGAACCCGGTCCAGGTCGAGGAGCGCGTGCTCCCCGGCCCCGCGCAGGTGGTCACCGTGACCAACACCTACGACGCCGGGTCGATCGAGGTCACCAAGGTCGTCGACGGCGACGGCGCCGAGGCGTTCGGTGCCGGGCCGTTCACCGTGAGCGCGGCCTGCACGTTCCTGGGTGAGGCCATCGAGGTGCCCGGCGGTGCCGAGCGCACGATCTCCGGGGGCGAGGTCGCCGTCTACGACGGCCTGCCCGTCGGCGCGGAGTGCGTCGTCACGGAGACGGCGAGCGGCGGCGCCGCCTCGACCACGATCTCCGCGACGGTCGAGGGCGGCGAGCCCGGGGCCGCCACCATCGGTCCGGACCCCGCCCAGGTGATGGTGACGAACACGTTCGACGTCGGCCAGGTCGTCGTCACCAAGGCCCTCGCCGGGCCGGGCGCGTCACAGCACCGGGGCGACGAGTTCGTCGTCTCGCTCGCGTGCACGTGGGACGTCGACGGCGTCGAGACGGACGTCGTGATCCCGGGCGGCGCCGAGCGCACGCTCTCGGCCGACGACGACTGGACCGCCGTCTACGCGCTGGTCCCCCAGGGGGCCGAGTGCACGCTCGCGGAGACCGACGCGGGCGACGCCGAGGCCGTGACGCTCGCCGTCGCGGGGACCGACGTGACGGTCGACCCCGACGACGCGACGCCGACGTCGGACGCGTTCACCGTCCCGACGGGCGACGCCGCCGAGGTCGACGCGACCGTGACCAACGCGTTCCGTGCCACCGGCGGGGGCAGCCTCCCGCCGACCGGCGCGAGCGTCGGCGCGGCCGCGGTGCTCGCGATCCTGCTCACGGGGACCGGCGCGCTGCTGGCCGACGCCCGGCGGCGCGGAACCCGGACCGTGGGCCGCGTCTGACACGCCCCCTGGTCAGGCCGCGCCAGCGGTTGCGGAACCTGACCAGGGGCGGGACCGTTACCGCATGATCCGCTTCCTGCTGAGCTTCGCGATCAACGTGGTCCTCGCCGCCGTGGGCCTCCTCGTCGCCTCGAGCCTGTTCGACGGCGTCACCGTGCACGCCTCGGGCTTCGTCGTCGCGGTGCTGATCTTCGCGGTGGCCCAGGCGATCCTCGCGCCGTTCGTGTTCAACGTGGCGCGCAAGTACGCGTCGGCGATCCTGGGCGGGATCGGCCTCGTGTCGACGTTCCTCGCCCTGTGGGTCGCGACGCTCGTCGGGGACGGCCTGGAGATCTCGGGCGCGTCCACGTGGATCGGCGTGACGGTCGTCGTCTGGCTGATCGGCGCGCTCGGCGGCTGGTTCCTCGGGTGGCTCGTCCTCACGCGCTGGTGGGACCGTCGCCAGGAGCAGAAGCGGATCCGCGAGGCGACGAGCAAGGGCTGACGACGACGGCGCCGCCCGAGGGCGGCGCCGTCGTCCGTGCCGTCAGTGCAGGAGCGCGGCGACGCCGTCCGTGCCGCCCTGCGCCCCCTCGTGCACGACGAGCCGGGCGAGCTCGCGCAGCGGGACGTTGCGGTCGTTGGACGCGCGCCGGAGGCGGGCGAACGCCTCGTCCGGGTGCACGCCGTACGCGAGCGTCACGATGCCCTTGGCCTGCTCGATCGCACCCCGTGTCTCCGCGGCGGCGGCGATGTCGTGCCGGGCGCGCTCCTGGGCCGCGTCCGTGACGGTCCGCGTCACGTCCACGAAGTAGCCGACGAGCTCGGTCACCTCGCCGGTCGCGCGGTCGCGCCGGCCCTGGCCGACCACGACGAGGAAGCGCTCGCCGCCGTGGGCGTCCATGATCCGGTGCACGCTCGAGAACGGCTCGCCGGTGAGCCGTGCCTCGTCGAGGACCTGCCGGACGCGCTCGCGGTCGTCGGGGTGCTTGTGGGCGAGCACGAGGGCCGTCGTCGGGACGACGTCGCCCGGCTCGAAGCCGTGGAGGCGGTACGTCTCGGGGGACCACCACCACACGCCCGTGCTCAGGTCCAGGCGGTACTGGCCGATCTGCTGGTGCGCTCCGCGCGCGAGGGCTTGCTCGATGGCATGGTCGTCCACGGACATGCTGGCCTCCGGGTCTCCGGTGGGTGAGGAGCCAGGTCCAGACTCGACCCTCCGAGCCTACCCCGGTTCTCCCGCCGTGCAGTGGCGGGCGTCGTGGCACCGTCAGGACTGGAGCGCGGAGAGGCCCTTCTGGATCTGGAGCAGCGCGATGACGAGGATCAGCGCCGCGTCGAGAGCGGCCGTGTGCCCGGCGATCCAGTGGCGCACGCGCTCGAGGGACGCCTGGGCGCGGGCGATAGACGAGCACCGCCGCCCAGAGCCCGGCCCGACGAGCAGCCGCAGGACGGGCACCCGCAGGGGCGGGTCGTGGCGCTCGTGGACCGGCAGCGCGTCGAGGACGCTGCCCCACGGCGCTACCTCGCGGCGGCCGAACCGGCGTCGGGGCCCGCGCCGTCGGCGCCCGACGCCCCGGCGCTCTCGGCGGCGATGGCGGCGTCGACGTCGGTGTAGACCCGCGGCCGCTCGGCACGCTCGACGGCGGCGCGCAGCTCGTCGCGGACCTGCCCGACGTTGCGCGCGAGGACGAGCGTCGCCCCGTGGCGGTCGAGGTCGGTCCGCAGCGTGGCGAGCATCTCGGCGGCGTCCACGTCGATGAACGGGACGGTCTCCGTGTCCAGGACGACGAGCCGCGGGGAGGTCGCGGCGGCGAGGTCGCGGACGTGGTTGCGGACGGCGTCGGCGTTGGCGAAGAACAGCCCCGACTCGGGCCGGACCACCAGCACGCCGGGGACGGACGTGCCGCCGTCCTTCTGGAGCACCGCGCGCCGGTCGGCGTCCACCCACACCCCGTGCGCCGAGCGCACGAGGACCGCGACGTGCGGGCGCGACGCGCGCGCGAGGAGCAGGAGCAGCGACAGCACGACGCCGATGACGAGGCCGGGCAGGGTGTCGAAGACGAGCACGCCGGCCGTGGCCGCGGCGGCGGCGTAGAAGTCGTCGCGTGCCGCGTTGCCGTACAGACGCCGCATGGTCGGGGTGCGCAGGCCGTAGAGGCGGCGCAGCGCGCGGACGTCGACGAGCTCGATCACCGCCGCGATGACGACCGCGGCGAGCGTCGCCTCCGGCAGCGACTCGAAGACGGGTGTGAGGAAGAGGAGCGTGAGGACGACGAGGACCGCGGCGGTGAGCCCCGAGACCTGGCTCTTGGCACCCGCCCCGCCGTTGACCGCCGTCTTGGACAGGCTGCCGTTGACGACCATCCCCGACGCGAGGCCCGACCCGAGGTTGGCCGCGCCCATGCCGATCAGCTCGCGGTTGGCGTCGATGTCGTAGCCCTCGCGCGCGGCGTACGTCTTCGCGGCGCCGAGCGCCTCGGCGAAGCCCACGAGCATGACCCCGGCGCACGGCCCGATCAGCGCGGTGTAGTCGGACCAGTCCATGTCCGGGAAACCGAGCGCGGGGAGCCCGGCGTCGATCGGGCCGACGATCTCCACGCCGTCGTCGTCGAGCGAGAACGCGAGGATCGCGACGATCCCGATGAGGACCGCGACGAGCGAGCCGGGGACCCGGGGCGCCCATCGCTTGATCGCGAGGAGCGCGGCGAGCGTCCCCAGCCCCAGCACCACGGTCGGGCCGTTCGCGGTGCCGAGCTCGGTGAGGATCGTCCACGCCTTCTCGAAGAAGTTGCCCTCCCCCTTCTCGACCCCGAGCAGGGCCGGGACCTGGCCGATGATGATGACCAGCGCCATGCCGACGATGAACCCCTTGAGCACGGGCTCGGAGATGAACGACGCGACGAACCCGAGCCGGGCGATCCCCGCGACGAGGCACAGCAGGCCGGTGACGAGCGCGACCCCCGTCGTCAGCGCGGCGTAGAACGCGGCGTCGCCCGGCGCGAACACCGCCACGACCCCGGCCGAGAGCGCGGCCGTCGCGGACATGGGCCCGACGACGAGGTGCCGTGAGCTGCCGAACGCCGCGTAGAGGATCAGCGACGGCGCGGCCGCGTAGAGGCCGACCACGGGCGAGCCGCCCGCGATCGTCGCGTAGGCGAGGGACTCCGGGACGAGGACCGCCCAGACCGTGAGCCCGGCGACGAGGTCGCCCTGGAGCCACGCCTTCTGGTAGCCGCGCAGCGAGCCGAAGAGGAGCGGGGTCCGTGCCCGCGCCCGTCCCCCCGTCGGCACCGAGGGTGCCTGCGAACCCGTCATCGACCGTCCTCCGTCCGTCCGGCGTGCTCCGCGAACGATCATCCCGGGATCGGGACGAACCGCCACCGGGAGCCGGGGGCGTCCGCGCTCCGCGCGCGGAACCCGAGCCCCGGGGATACGTTCGACGCGTCCCGGGGCGCAGCGCCGCGCTCCCGTCGTCGGTACGAACGGAACGAGAGGTCTGACGTGGCAACGCTCACCGTGTGGAAGTTCGACACCCCCGAGGGCGCGCAGCGCGCCGAGGACGCGCTGCTCGCGCTCCAGAAGCAGGAGCTCATCCAGGTCCAGGACGCGGCGATCGTGTCCTGGGAGGAGGGCAAGAAGAAGCCGAAGACGCGGCAGGGCAACAGCACGACGGCGGTCGGGGCGCTCGGCGGCACGTTCTGGGGCCTGCTGTTCGGCCTCCTCTTCTTCGTCCCGCTGCTCGGGGCCGCGATCGGCGCGGCCTCCGGCGCGATCGCCGGCGCGCTGACCGACGTGGGTATCGACGACGACTTCATCGACTCGGTGCGCAGCAAGGTCACGCCGGGCACGTCGGCCCTGTTCGTGCTCACGTCGGGCGCCGTGATCGACCGCGTGCACGACGCGCTCCAGGCCGAGGGCGTGCACGGCGAGCTCATCCAGACGAACCTCTCCGCGGACGAGGAGGCCAAGCTCCGCGCGGCCTTCGACGAGAACGCCTGAGCGGTCCTCCCGGGTGAGGTGCCCGACGGC